>JBHIER010000045.1:0-12248 GCA_046760705.1 bacterium | reverse complement strand
AGCGACTATCGTTTTCCACCGGCCCCTGACAAACCGACCCTCACCGCCGTTCCCGGAGACGGAAAAGTGACCCTGTACTGGGATCGCAAGGCAGAGTACTCCTTTGATCCGGTGCTCAAGGTTCACGATTTTGAAGGTTACAAAATCTACCGGGCCACCGATCAGAATTTTAATGACGTGTTTCAGATCACCGATGTCGATGGAACCAAACAAGGCTATGTGCCCATCGCCCAATTTGACCTGGACAACGGGATCAGCGGTATCTTCCAGCCAGGCCCGGATCTGTACCAGCAGGCCCGGGGGTACAGCTTTAACTTGGGAGATGACACCGGACTCAAACACAGTTACGTGGACGAGGATGTGGAGAACGGCCGCAGGTATTTCTATGCGGTGGTGGCCTACGACCGGGGCGACGAAGCTAAGGACATCTTCCCGGCAGAAAACGACATGAGGATCGATATTCTCCCCACAGGTGAGATCGTCACCTTCCAAAATACGGCCGTGGTGGTGCCCAGAGCTGAAGTGATCGGGTACGTACCTCCGGAAGGTTCGGTCCAGCTCGATCGTACCTCCGGCCCCGGTACGGGGACCGTTTATTACAACGTCCTTCACGACTCCGAGATCACCGGCCACCGTTACCGGCTGGAGTTCTTCGATACCTCCAACGATGGTCTCGACAACGACGGCGATTGGGACGTGCTGATCCACGATGTGGGCAGCGACGGCGACCCCAAAATCATCGACCCTGATGGGTCCCAGGGAAACGGAAGACCTGATCCGGGGGAGCCGAATGTGGATGGAAAGGACGTGGAGGAGTTGGTCTCGCCCATCACCACGTCGTATTCGGTTCGGGACCTCACCGGGATAACGGAGAGCTTTGTGCCCAATGATACCAACTTCGTCCGTCTTGAGCATTCACACCTGATCGACGGTACCATAACAGTTTTAGACGATAAGGGAGACATTGTGCCCAGCGATTCCTTCGAGGTCGATTTGGAAAGGGGGCGGATCAGGGGGGTGGAGGAAGGGACGTTCCCCTCATCCTTTGAGAGAAAGAATTACACCATATCCTTTCAGTACTATCCTGTCCACAGGAGTCCGTATATGGAGAAAAGCCCATACGTGGCCGAGACCTTTGACACGGACATATTCGACGGCATCAGCTTATCGTTTAATAACCACTGGTCCATCGACCTCATCGACTCTTTGTCCGGATGGGCAGATTCGACCAAGGCCTACGATTTTTCCTTCGCTCCCTTGGAGACCCAGATCGGTGATGAGATCATAAGGGGAGTGCGGCACCCCAGCGACTATGAGATCCAGTTCTTCGATGAGATTGTGGATACGTCGAGCACCCTGTTCGGGGCCTTGGCCGTCCCGGTCAATTTCAAGATCTACGACCTGACCGATAGTGCGTACATCGATTTCATTTTTGTGGAGATCTTTCGAGATCAACAGCTCTCCCCAAATGAGGAGATAGTCTTTCTTGTGCCCGGACCTGGTGACTCCCTCATCGTGAGCTGGGACATGTTCTTCACCAGCCGCACTGGGACGACCTACACCTTTGGAGCAGGGGACAAGTTGACGCTAAAACTGACAAAGCCCTTTCGACGCGGGGACGTGTTTGAGTTTCTCACCGAGCGCCCCATCTGGGATGAATCGGCTGCCCGGGGTGATTTAGACGGGATCAAGGTCGTTCCCAATCCCTATGTCGTGGCCACCGCTCACGAGCCGCCTCTGCCCCCGGGTGTGACCAGCGGACGCGGGACACGGCGTATCGAGTTTCGGCATCTTCCACCGGGCGCAAAGATATACATTTTTACGAGCCGGGGTGAGCATGTCGTAACTCTGCATCACGATGAGAACATTTACGACGGAACAGTCGCCTGGAATTTGAAGACAAAAGAGAACTTAGATATCGCTTACGGGGTCTATTTTTATGTGGTCGAGTCCTCAGTAGGAATCAAGAGGGGCAAAATTGCCATAATTAAATAAGTCAGAATCAAAAGCATGGAGTTCAATATGAAAATCGAGAAACGTAATAAAGTGCCCGCTTTGGGTGTGGTTGTTTTGATCTTCCTTCTCATCACCGGTGTAGCTCACGGCCAGAAGAAGGTCGGGACGACGGCCGCCCCTTTCTTAGGTATCGGTGTCGGTCCGAGGGCGGCAGCCATGGGGGGAGCGGGTGTGGCCGCCTATGACGACGCCAGCTCTCTGTACTGGAACCCGGGGGCAATCTCCAGAGTGGGTCGATCCCAATTCATGGCTTCGCACGCCAATTGGTTTCTTGGAACCGATTTCAACTGGGTCGGTCTGATGGTCAATATGGGCTCCCTCGGCGCGGTCGGCCTGAGCTTCACGCAGCTCGATTACGGTGAGGAAGAGGTCACGTATGTTGACAATGAGAACACCGGCGAGAGGTGGGGTGCGTATGACCTGGCGGCGGCAGTGTCCTACTCGCGAAACTTAACCTCTGCCTTCTCCATCGGAGGCACCTGGAAATATATCCAGCAGAGAGTGTGGAACGAGAGCGCCAGCGGGATGGCCTTCGACGTGGGCTTGTTGTTTATCACCGATTTCAATAGCCTGCGTTTAGGCATGAGCATCGCCAATTTCGGAACGGACTTGAGGCTCGACGGCAAGGACCTGCTCCACAGAGTTGACCTTGATCCTGAGGCTCAAGGGCATAATGAGACCATTGTCTCCAAGCTGAAGACGGATGCGTGGCCTCTGCCGATGCTCTTTCGAGTGGGTGTGGCCTATGACCTTGTGAACTTAGAAGGGCGGCGATTCACCATAGCGGCCGATGCGTTGCGACCGAGCGACAATTCGGAGACCCTCAATCTGGGGGGCGAATTTGCCATAAACGATCTCCTCTTCCTGCGAGGAGGATATAAATCCCTCTTCAGAGAGGACAGCTATGAAGGTTTGACCTTTGGTGCCGGGTTCCTTTACGATAGGGGCCTGGCATGGTCATTGACTATCGACTACGCATTCACGAATTACGCTCTATTGCAAGACGTGCACATTGCATCGCTCGGGATAGGATTCTAATAATGGAAAATCGTCGGTTGTCACGGCTGCGAATGGAGGAATCTCTTGCCACGAAGCAACAGGAGGGAAACTCCACCACCGTGGCCGAAAGACAGATCCGGATTAAGGACAAAAAAGAAGGTTCACTTTGTTGAAACGCAAAATATACTGGACTCGACGAAAGCTGAGGCTCACTCTTGCGTTTTCTACCCTATGCCTCATCACCCTCCCCATCTCTTTGGTCTATGGTGATGACATTGAAGTCACCTTTCGTGTCAATATGCAAAAAGCCCGTGATAACAATTGTTTTGTCTTGGGACAACCCCTTTTGGCCCGCTGCGGCTATGATTCCTCGGCCGCCCAGTTGTACGATGTCCCTCTGGAACGCGTCGGCTTCAGCTTTCTCTATCAAGGCACTGCCACCATCACCGCAACAACGACAGATGTGCTTCTATACCGATATGTGACCTATTTTGATACCACGGAGACCGATGAGTATTACTTCGATCATAACGATGACTCGGCGTATCTTTGGCTAAAATTCAAACGCAAAGTAAATCTCTCCAGGGGGCAGGTCGTGGCCGAGGATCTTGAGGCGAGCAACGTCACATCACATCGTATGCCCATATTTCCCAATCCGAACGTCCTGTCCCGAGACATGGTCGTCACCTGGGAGTGCGACATGCGCCCGGCGTATTATGCGTTATCGGCAGGAAGACGATTTGTCAATGCAGAGCCAGCCTTTCCCATCGATCCCATCACCGATCCTGCCAGTATTGACAGTCTCGGTGTATTCATAAACGGGACGCCAACCGGGTTGTGGCGATTCTGGAGACGTGTTGATCTTCTGCCATATCAACTGTTTGACGACGGTACGAATGGTGATGCGACGGCCGGAGACTCCGTCTATACGATTCAGCTCTTATACCCCGGCAATCGTGAAGAGTTCCTGGTCAGTCATATGTTCAAGATGAGCATCAATGGCGGAGACAATGAAGGGGGGACCGGTGCACTCCACATGGTGAATCTCGATGATGGCGATTCTGAGGTGACGGTTCGGTTTGCCTGGGGTGAGGTTGATCCCAATTTTTACACCGAATGGGATTATGATGAGAATCACGCCACCTCTGTTTACCCCCCCACTTCCGAAATCCTGCCCCAATGGTTTCGTCTGTTTCAAAATTATCCGAACCCCTTCAATGCGACCACCCACATCCGCTTCACCATCCCCAGCAGAGAGCAGAGAGCAGAGAGCAAAGAGCAGAGAGCGGAGAGCGGAGAGAAGGGAGTACGCTCTACGCTTAAAATCTATAATCTCCTCGGCCAGGAGATAGTGACATTGGTCGATGGGGAGTTGGCCATCGGCCAGCACAGTTACCAATGGAAGGTACCATCTGATCTTCCTTCCGGCATATACTGGTGCGAGCTCAAGGCCGATGGTTTCAGAGACTTGATAAAACTGCTGTTTTTAAAGTAGCAAGAAAGGCTCAAAGGAGGTGATGTCGCGAAAAAGATTGCACAAGACAGACTCAGGGTTGAAACTGGACGCGAAAGGAGGTGATGTCACAAAACCGAAAGATCACTCGTCTGTTCGCATTGTCGTATCCATTTTGTAACTTTTTGAGAGGGACAAAGCCATGAAAAAGATTTCTTTGTGTGCTGTGCTGTCTGTTCTGTTGGCCTTCACAGCCGCCAGTGCGGTTCAGGTGACCTTCCGGTGCAACACGGCCACAGTGCCTGACACTCTGGGACCGACCTCCACCGTCCAGGTCCGCGGTGATGATGGTCAAGCTGGAGGGTTGGATTGGAACGGAGCCTCGGAGCTTTTCATGCAAAACGTTGGTGGTGGCGATTACTGGGAGGGCACGGTGGACATTCCTGCCGGAACTCACGTCTACTATAAGTTCTACACCAACGCTCACGATACGGTCTATGGAGGAGCGTCGTGGGAGCATCAAGGTTGGGAAGCCGACTTAAATCCGAACGGCAACCGGGAGTTAGACGTTGGTGATGAGGATATGGTCCTCCCGTTGGAGTTTGTCAACGGTGTGCAGGGATGGATCGATCCTGATTTCAAGCCGTGGGAAGATGAAGCGGGAAGTTTTGCCGTGTGGGTTCGGGTGAACGTGCAGGGTTGGGAGGACTTCAACCCGGATGCCCAGATGATCGGTCTGCGGGGTTCAAACTATGTGGACTGGGGTCAGACCGGTGAGCTCTCCTGGGGTTGCACCTACCCGCTCACCCGGGAGTCGAATCATGCCAACCAGGGGAGCCAGCAGTATACGGGTGGGTTCTTTTACAGCGGGGTGGTTCACGTGCCTGAGCAGTATGCCGGTGAGGGCATCGAGTTCAAGGTGGTGGTCCACAATGCCGGTGCCGACCCGTGCGAGGACTGGGGCAACATGGTTTACAACCCCGGCCTGCAAAGCCGGGTTGACCTGTCCGGGGCCGACACCACCCTCCACTGGTTCTGGTTCGACAATCTCCGTCCGGTAGGGGCTTTGCACGAGGACACGGTCCAAGTCACGTGGGAGGCGGACATGGCCAAGGCCATTGCCAACAACGGCTTCGCCTTCGGCGAGCACCTCGAGGTCCGTTACGGTTACTACGGCACGGCCATGGAGGTGGGCACCGCGACGATGACCAGACAGGGATTCACGACCATCTACGCTGCTACGGCTACCGTTGTGACCACCATCGGTGGGTACCTCGACTACCAGTACTACAAGACGGTGGATGATGTAGACTACCGTGAGATCTATTACAACTTCTATTACGATGGTGAGACGGTGGGCGAGGCTGAGAGACGGGTGCAGGATCCTGTGGCCGGTGACGTGATCACCATCGAGGATATTGTGGACAGCGAATCGGACATTCACCGCATGCCGTTGTTCCGCAACACGTCGGTCATTGCCCAGGATATGTTGGTCACCTTCACCTGCGACGTCCGGCCGGCCATCTATCAGCTCTTGACCGAGGACACCTTGCACGACATCCAGGGAACCGTCGATGTGACCGATCCAGACAGCGTTTTGGCCTGGGGCCTGGCTATGAACGGACCGGCCACACAGTACGGTTGGGGTAATCCCATAGGGTTCGATTGGGGACGGCATCTGATGGATCTGGACTACAAGAGGATGTGGGATGACGGCACCCACGGCGATGCTGTGGCCGGCGACAGTATCTTCACCAGGCAGGAGAACTATTTTGTGGACAGCGCCGACGTTGTCGGCCAGGAGTTCAAATTCGGCATCGGCGGTGGTGATAACGAGGGCGGTTACGGCAACAACCATATCGAGAACATCGATGACTCTCAGGCCGAATTCACCGTCGCCTCACAGTTCGGGAGCATCGATCCGCCAAAATACTGGGCTTGGGACTTCGATCAGCAGAGGCCCTGGATGAAGGGCGATGCCAATCTCGACCACGCCATTAACGTGCTGGATGTGCTCCACGTCATAAATATTATTCTGGGAATACTGGACCAGCCGGAAGGGCTCCCTGACACCTGGGCTGCGGACTGCAACGAAGATGGCGACTACAATGTGATAGACGCTCTGGGCATCGTCAACGTCGTTCTGGGCATCGGCACCTGCCCACCTGGTGGTGGGAAAGTTGAGCTCTCTGAGGCCGTCTTGAAGTTCCTGGAGTCGCTGGCCGACTATATGTCGCCTGAGGATTTCGCCAGGTTTATGGCTCTGGTGAAGGGAGTGCAGGTTCCGGCCGAGTACCGTCTGTCCCAGAACTATCCCAATCCCTTCAACCCTGAGACGTCGATTGAGTATGCTCTGCCTTCGAAAGCAAAGGTGAGGTTGAGTGTCTATAACGTCCTGGGTCAGGAGGTGAAGGTTTTGGTGGATGGTCAGATGGAGGCCGGGTATCACACGGTGACCCTGGATGCGGGACAGATGGCCAGCGGGGTCTATTTCTACCGACTCGAGGCCGGCTCTACCGTGATGACCAGAAAGATGGTCCTGATGAAGTAACCATGTCTCGAAGCGAGCAAGCTATGCCCAAGCACAAGTTCGCGCCTGGTGTCGGGACTCAACCCTGAGTCTAACAGAAGGAGGGGGGAGGCCTACGAGAGCCTCCTCCCTTCTTTGCAAGAGTCCTTGACTGAAAATGCGTTCAGCTTCACAAAGTTCTAGAGAGGGACAAAGCCATGAAAAAGATTTCTTTGTGTGCTGTGCTGTCTGTTCTGTTGGCCTTCACAGCCGCCAGTGCGGTTCAGGTGACCTTCCGGTGCAACACGGCCACAGTGCCTGACACTCTGGGACCGACCTCCACCGTCCAGGTCCGCGGTGATGATGGTCAAGCTGGAGGGTTGGATTGGAACGGAGCCTCGGAGCTTTTCATGCAAAACGTTGGTGGTGGCGATTACTGGGAGGGCACGGTGGACATTCCTGCCGGAACTCACGTCTACTATAAGTTCTACACCAACGCTCACGATACGGTCTATGGAGGAGCGTCGTGGGAGCATCAAGGTTGGGAAGCCGACTTAAATCCGAACGGCAACCGGGAGTTAGACGTTGGTGATGAGGATATGGTCCTCCCGTTGGAGTTTGTCAACGGTGTGCAGGGATGGATCGATCCTGATTTCAAGCCGTGGGAAGATGAAGCGGGAAGTTTTGCCGTGTGGGTTCGGGTGAACGTGCAGGGTTGGGAGGACTTCAACCCGGATGCCCAGATGATCGGTCTGCGGGGTTCAAACTATGTGGACTGGGGTCAGACCGGTGAGCTCTCCTGGGGTTGCACCTACCCGCTCACCCGGGAGTCGAATCATGCCAACCAGGGGAGCCAGCAGTATACGGGTGGGTTCTTTTACAGCGGGGTGGTTCACGTGCCTGAGCAGTATGCCGGTGAGGGCATCGAGTTCAAGGTGGTGGTCCACAATGCCGGTGCCGACCCGTGCGAGGACTGGGGCAACATGGTTTACAACCCCGGCCTGCAAAGCCGGGTTGACCTGTCCGGGGCCGACACCACCCTCCACTGGTTCTGGTTCGACAATCTCCGTCCGGTAGGGGCTTTGCACGAGGACACGGTCCAAGTCACGTGGGAGGCGGACATGGCCAAGGCCATTGCCAACAACGGCTTCGCCTTCGGCGAGCACCTCGAGGTCCGTTACGGTTACTACGGCACGGCCATGGAGGTGGGCACCGCGACGATGACCAGACAGGGATTCACGACCATCTACGCTGCTACGGCTACCGTTGTGACCACCATCGGTGGGTACCTCGACTACCAGTACTACAAGACGGTGGATGATGTAGACTACCGTGAGATCTATTACAACTTCTATTACGATGGTGAGACGGTGGGCGAGGCTGAGAGACGGGTGCAGGATCCTGTGGCCGGTGACGTGATCACCATCGAGGATATTGTGGACAGCGAATCGGACATTCACCGCATGCCGTTGTTCCGCAACACGTCGGTCATTGCCCAGGATATGTTGGTCACCTTCACCTGCGACGTCCGGCCGGCCATCTATCAGCTCTTGACCGAGGACACCTTGCACGACATCCAGGGAACCGTCGATGTGACCGATCCAGACAGCGTTTTGGCCTGGGGCCTGGCTATGAACGGACCGGCCACACAGTACGGTTGGGGTAATCCCATAGGGTTCGATTGGGGACGGCATCTGATGGATCTGGACTACAAGAGGATGTGGGATGACGGCACCCACGGCGATGCTGTGGCCGGCGACAGTATCTTCACCAGGCAGGAGAACTATTTTGTGGACAGCGCCGACGTTGTCGGCCAGGAGTTCAAATTCGGCATCGGCGGTGGTGATAACGAGGGCGGTTACGGCAACAACCATATCGAGAACATCGATGACTCTCAGGCCGAATTCACCGTCGCCTCACAGTTCGGGAGCATCGATCCGCCAAAATACTGGGCTTGGGACTTCGATCAGCAGAGGCCCTGGATGAAGGGCGATGCCAATCTCGACCACGCCATTAACGTGCTGGATGTGCTCCACGTCATAAATATTATTCTGGGAATACTGGACCAGCCGGAAGGGCTCCCTGACACCTGGGCTGCGGACTGCAACGAAGATGGCGACTACAATGTGATAGACGCTCTGGGCATCGTCAACGTCGTTCTGGGCATCGGCACCTGCCCACCTGGTGGTGGGAAAGTTGAGCTCTCTGAGGCCGTCTTGAAGTTCCTGGAGTCGCTGGCCGACTATATGTCGCCTGAGGATTTCGCCAGGTTTATGGCTCTGGTGAAGGGAGTGCAGGTTCCGGCCGAGTACCGTCTGTCCCAGAACTATCCCAATCCCTTCAACCCTGAGACGTCGATTGAGTATGCTCTGCCTTCGAAAGCAAAGGTGAGGTTGAGTGTCTATAACGTCCTGGGTCAGGAGGTGAAGGTTTTGGTGGATGGTCAGATGGAGGCCGGGTATCACACGGTGACCCTGGATGCGGGACAGATGGCCAGCGGGGTCTATTTCTACCGACTCGAGGCCGGCTCTACCGTGATGACCAGAAAGATGGTGCTGCTGAGGTAACCGCGTGACTGAAAAAGGGGCCAGATTTCCAAATTGAGACGCCCACAAGGGGCTACACACCAATACGCCCACAAGGGGCTACACTACATTTGTGGATGTGTAGCCCGTAACTATGATGCTACTCATTGAGAGGCGTTCATGAGATTACAACGTTTTTTCCCGCTGTTTGTGGGATTTCTCTTAATTTTTTACCTCCCGGCTTCAGGTGCCTGGCAATCGGTTGGGGATGTCGAATCCTATGAGGTCGAGGGAGATGCTGTCCTTCTCCATTGCGCCCAGACAAAAATTCGCCTCGACCTTCTGGCCGCCGATCTGGTGCGGGTGCGGCTAGGTCCCAGGGGAACCTTTGAACGCGACTTCTCCTGGGCGGTGATCAAAGAGGAGTGGCCGAGCATCGACTGGCATCTGGCTGATGGCGATTCCCTGCTAATGGTGACTACGCCTGAGCTGAGTGTGAAAATTGGTCTCCATCCCTGCCGCATCGCCTTTTACACTGCAGCGGGAGCTTTCATCAGCGGTGACGACCCGGGAAAAGGTATGGGCTGGGACGGCGACCAGGTGCGGTGCTGGAGGGTGCTGCCTGAGGATGAGCACTACTACGGTTTTGGTGAGAAGACCGGCCCCCTGGACAAGCGCGGTACTTGCATGGTGATGTGGAACTCCGATATTCCAGGATACAGATCATATACAGATCCCATCTACGCATCGATCCCCTTCTTTCTGGCCTTAAGACGGGGCCGGGCCTACGGTATCTATTTCGACAATGTCCATCGGACGAGTTTCGACATGGGTGTGGAATCTCTTTCATATTATTCCTTTGGGGCCGACGGCGGCGAGCTGGACTATTACTTCATGTACGGGCCACATCCGAAAAAAGTACTGGAGCGCTACACCGAGCTTGTCGGCCGGATGCCCTTGCCGCCGAGATGGGCCCTCGGTTACCAGCAGTGCCGCTGGAGCTACTTTCCCGAAAGCCGGGTGCGGGAGATCGCCGACAGTTTCCGTCAGGGCCGGATCCCCTGCGACGTGATCTACCTGGATATAGATTACATGGACGGCTTCCGCTGTTTTACCTGGGACCACAGTCGTTTTCCCGATCCGGAGAAGATGATCGATGATCTGCGCGAAGAAGGGTTCAAAATTGTGGTCATCATTGATCCGGGTATCAAGCGAGAACCCGGTTATTGGGTGTACGATGATGGTGTCAAGGGAGACCATTTCTGCAGACTTCCCGACGGTGAGATGTATGTGGGTCAGGTGTGGCCTGGGCAATGTGTCTTCCCCGATTTTACGCAAGAGGCCACCCGTCGGTGGTGGGGTGATCTTTATAAGGGTTTGATCGACGTCGGCATCAAAGGGCTCTGGAACGACATGAATGAACCGGCTTCCTGGGATGGCCCCGGAGGCACTTTTCCCCCGGAGCTGCTCCACAACAACGAAGGCCGGCCTGTTGGTCATCCCGCCTGCCATAATATTTATGGCATGCAGATGGCCAGGTCGACGTACGAGGGGGTCAAACGGTTGCGCCCGGGGGAGCGCCCCTTTGTGCTGACCCGGGCCGGCTTCGCCGGACTGCAGCGCTACACCGCCATGTGGACTGGCGATAATGTGGCTACCTGGGAAGATCTGCGATTGTCCCTGCCGATGCTCTTAAACATCGGCGTGTCTGGCCAGCCCTTTGCCGGTGCCGACATCGGGGGATTCATCGGAACCCCCTCCGGGGAGCTTTATGCGCGTTGGCTCCAGACGGGCATATTCTACGGGCTGTGCCGGACGCACACCGTCACCGGATCGGCGGACCAGGAACCGTGGTCCTTCGGAGAAGAGTTTGAGGGGATCAACCGCCGCGCGATCGAACTGCGTTATCGCCTGTTGCCGTACTTGTATAACGCTTTTTACCAATCTACACAGCTCGGCCTGCCTGTCGTGCGGCCGACGTGGCTCGAATTTCCCATGGATGAGCGGACTTATGGTCAAGACACTGAATTTATGTTCGGCGAAGATCTGCTGATTGGACCGGTCCTTTGGCCTGGAGCTACTGAGCGTCGGTTGTACCTGCCCCGGGGTGAGTGGTACGATTTCCGGACCGGCCAGAAGTACACAGGCGGCACCGATGTTTCGGTCTCCGTAGATCTGTCAACCATCCCCATCTTTGCCCGAGCAGGAGCCATCATTCCTATGCAGCCCGTGGTGCAGTACTCCGATCAACAGCCCGTTGATCCTCTGGCCTTGAGCATCTTCCCGACTGGAACGTCAACGTACACCCTGTATGAAGACGACGGGCTCAGTTTTGACTACGAGGATGGTGAACGTGCCCTCGTCACATACACGTGCGAGGAAAAGAACGGAAGCGTAGTAGTCCACATCGGAGAACGTCGGGGGGAGTATACTCCGCCGGAACGGTGGTACATGTTGCAGATCCACAACCTCGGAGACGAGCCCAGGGCGGTTGAAGAAAGCGGTGTCAAATTGGTTCGCTCGACCACTTTGGACGGTCTCAAAAGGTCAGAATCGGGATGGTTTTATCAAAAGGAGACCTCGACCGCCTGGGTCAAAATTCGGGACACGGGAAGGGCCGAAACTATCGAACTGAAGTAAAGCGGAGCAGGTGTGTGGGAACAAGAACTTTTACCTCAATATCAGGGTTATTTGTGTGTATGTTGCTCCTCTCTTCGTGCAACAGTGCGAGGACGATTGGACTATT
>JBHIER010000044.1:0-12264 GCA_046760705.1 bacterium | reverse complement strand
ATTCGTCCAGCGCGGCCGCCAACTGCTCACCCTCTGGGACAAGCCGGCCACCACCCTGGATGGGAGGACGGTCGAACTTCAGGCCAATATCGAGCTGCCCGAGGAGGTCGATGCGGCTATCTCCTATGGGGCCAGGGGGATCGGCCTCTACCGAACCGAGTATCTTTACCTGGCTCGCACCGATCTGCCCAGTGAAGAGGAGCAGTATGAGGCCTACGCATCAATTGCTAGGCGGATGGCCCCTGATCCTGTGGTCATTCGGACCTTCGGTCTGAACATGGATCGGGAGCCCAATCCTTATCTGGGCTGGCGCGCCATTCGCATCTGCCGGGAGAGGCGCGACATATTTAAGGTGCAGCTTCGCGCCATCCTCCGGGCCAGCAGCCAGGGGAAAGTCAGAATCATGTTTCCCATGATATCGGGTCTGGCCGAACTGCGCAAGATCAAGGCCGTCTTCCGAGGTGTCCAGAAGGAGTTGAGGGGAAAAGGTGTCCCCTTCGACGAGAATTGCGAGATCGGGGTCATGATCGAGATCCCCTCAGCCGCTCTTGTGGCTGACCAGTTGGCCCAAGAGGTGGACTTCTTCAGCGTCGGGACCAACGACCTGATTCAATATGCCATCGCTGTGGACCGGGGCAACGAGAAGATCGCCTACCTCTTCGATCCCTTTCACCCGGCGGTGCTGAGATTGATTAGGATGATCATTGCAGCCGGGCATGAGAAGGGCATCTGGGTGGGACTCTGCGGGGAGATGGCCGGCGATCCCCTCAGCGTCTGGCTGCTACTGGGCATGGGGTTGGATGAGTTCAGCATGAGCCCCATCGCCCTGCCCGAGGCCAAGCGCTTGATCCGGTCGATCACCTACCAAGAGGCCAGAAAGATCGCCAGGGAAGCACTGTCCTTACATACCGCTGAGGAGGTCGGCCGTTTCATGCGGAACCAATTGGAAGAGAGAACGGTTGAGTTCCCACTGTAATTTGGGATCGGAGATGCTATGGAAAGACTGTGGGCTCCGTGGCGGATGAAATATATCCTGGGGGAGAAGAGCAATGGGTGCATCTTCTGCAACGGTGCCGGGAGTGACGACGATCGGAAAAGCCTCGTTCTGCATCGGGGAGAGAAATGTTTCGTCATGATGAACCAATTTCCATACAACAACGGCCACGTGATGATCGCTCCCTTTCGCCACGAGGCGAGGCTCGAGGATCTGGATGAAGATGAATCGCTCGATCTGATGAGGCTTCTTCAGTTGAGTGTGAGGGCAATGGGGAAGGTGCTCAACCCTCATGGGTTCAATGTAGGCATCAATGTGGGCCAAGTTGCTGGGGCCGGGGTGGCGGACCACGTCCACATGCACGTGGTGCCGCGCTGGGGAGGAGACACCAACTTCATGCCCGTGCTCTCGGAGACAAAGGTGATCAATGAGGAGCTGGAGAGAACATACTGTAAACTCATCGAAGGGTTTCGATCTTAACCTCGGAGGTCCATTTTTTCTTGTGAACACCGTTTTTGGGTTAGGGTTACGATACCCTATCCCGGTTTGTAGTTCACAAGAGATTGAGTTTTAATCTATCTCTGGGGTCTCTGTGGCTCGGCAGCCCATAATCCAGGTGGAGGGGTTCACGCCATGCAGGTCGGTATCGTCGGCTTACCAAACGTCGGTAAGTCCACACTTTTTAACGCCTTAACAAAAGCTGGGGTGAAGGTGGACAACTATCCCTTCTGTACCACCGACCACCATGTGGGTGTGGTCCCCCTGCCGGACCCCAGGCTCGATCTTCTGTGGGAGGCTTACGAAGCCGAAAAGAAGACACCCACGGTAGTGGAATTCGTTGATTTAGCCGGACTGGTAAAAGGGGCGAGTAAAGGAGAAGGGTTGGGCAACAAATTTTTGGGCCACATCCGGGAGGTGAATTCCACTCTCCACGTGGTTCGATGTTTTGAGGACGAGCAAGTATCCCATGTGGACGGAGCCATCGATCCGGCCAGAGACGTGGAAACGGTGGAGACGGAGCTGTTGTTGGCCGATCTCCAGACAGTTGAAAAGCGAATGGAGAAAGTGGGCCGGCAGGCGAAATCTGGGGAGAGGGAGTTTCAAGAGGAGCTGCGGGTTTTGGAGAAACTCTGCGGTGCTCTGAACGAAGCTATCCCAGTCCGGGAGATCGAGTTCAACGATGAAGAGAAGGAGACGGTTTCCAAACACTTCCTTCTCACCTCCAAATCGGTTCTATATGTAGCCAATGTTGATGAGGACTCTTTGACGGCCAATGGGAATGTGTACACGAAGCGACTGGAAGAGCACCTCGCTCCGAAAAATGGAAAGGTCATAAAGATCTGCGCTAAACTGGAATCTGAATTGGCCGAACTGGCTTCGGAGGAGGTCAATGAGTTTCTAAAAGAGATGGCCATGGAAGAGCCCGGACTGATGAGAGTAGTCAGAGAATGCTACGGGATGTTGAATTTGATCACCTTTTTCACCGTCAACCCCAAGGAGGTGAGGGGCACGCCCATCGTGCGAGGCACGACCGCATCTCAGGCTGCCGGCAAGATACACACCGATATGGAGCGAGGGTTCATCCGGGCCGAGGTGGTACCCTTCGAGGATTTTAAGCGGGCAGGCGGGTGGAGCCAGGCACGCGACCAAGGGCTGCTCCGATCCGAAGGCCGGGATTACGTCGTCCAGGACGGAGATATCATATTTTTCCGGTTTCACGTCCTATGAACACCAGAAGAGATAAGAAGATGATAGGATTGACGGTTAAGATGTTTGGGCAGAAATATTCCCTGTCGAGATATTCAGTAATCACTCTTTTTTTCTTTCTTCTCTCGTCCCTGGCGAGTTGTCAAAAATCGTCTGACTCCGAAGATGAGAGCGGGCCCGCGAAAATCGGATCAGCGGATGTCCGCCAGTCTGTCATCGCCGGGTCGTGGTACCCAGGGGATCCCGGTTCATTGGCCGCAGAAGTGGGTCGATTCCTAAAGAACGTTGAAAAAGTGCGAATAGAAGGTGAGCTGTTGGCCCTCATTTGCCCCCACGCTGGCTATCGGTACTCAGGGCAGGTGGCAGCATATTCATATAAGCTTTTAGCAGGGAAAAAGACCGAGACCGTGGTATTGATAGGTCCCAGCCACCGATATCCCTTCAAGGGGTTCTCAGTTTATGACAAAGGCGGTTACCAGACCCCATTGGGCCTTGTTCCGATCAATGTTGAATTGGCCAGCGCTCTCATCAAATCCAATGAATTGATCAAATTTATTCCACAGGCACACTTAGCCGAGCATTCCATTGAGATCCAATTACCATTCTTGCAACACATGCTGACGAGTTTTGATTTTGTGCCCGTTGTGGTGGGACCGTACAGCTCCATTGAAGATTGCCAAATTTTTTCTAATGCCTTGGTTGAGTTGATCAGCTCCAGAGAGAATACTATCATTGTGGCCAGTTCCGATATGTCTCATTATCCACCCTATGAAGAGGCTGTGAGAGTGGACAGGGAGATGTTGTCAGCGGTTGAGAGTTTCGATTTAATGAGAGTTGTTGACACAGATGCGAAAATGCTGAAGCAGAACATTCCCAACCTCAGTTGCACTTTCTGCGGGTTCAACCCTGTAGTGGTCACATTGATGGCGGCTAAACGCTTAGGTGCCAACGAAGTGAAGGTACTCAAGTATGCCAACTCAGGCGATAGACCGGGGGGAGATAAAAACAGAGTGGTAGGCTATGGAGCAGTGGCCATTTATAGAAAGGATGAAATTGGGAGCAAGCTCGAGTTTGAGCCTTTGGGCCAGGAGGCACAACAGGTGGTGTTGCGCATGGCCCGCGAAGCCATCGAGACCTACTTGAGCACAGGCGGCCTGCCCGAGTACAAACCTGAGCTGCCTGTTTTGAACGAAAAGCGGGGGGTCTTCGTGACCATCACCAAGCACGGACGGCTGCGAGGGTGCATCGGGTACCACGGCAACGATGTTCCTCTCTACAAGCTTGTTCCGGACCGGGCCATTGCCGCCGCAGTGAAGGATTCCCGGTTTCCGCCCCTCTCCCCCAACGAGTTGGATGAGATCAAGATCAAGGTTTCGGTCTATTTGACGAATGTTTACAGGATCAAGGGTCTGGATGAGTTCGAACTGGGCAAGCAGGGGATCATTCTGAGGAAGGGGGGCCGGGGAGCCACATACCTGCCGGAGGTGCCTGTCGAGGCCGGGTGGACAAAGGAGGAGGAGATGGAGCACCTGTGCCGGAAGGCCGGGCTACCTCCCGGAGCATGGAAAGAGGGGGCAGAGCTCTACGTCTACTCAACCCAGGTTTTTGGGGAAAAATGAATCTGAAGACAGTTGTTCTCTTTGGATTTTGGATTTTGACTTTTGGATTTTCCAATCTTAAAAAGGGGGTGTCGTTGATGAACCCGCAGCAGGCTGACCCTGGGGAGGTGCGCCAGCCAGCAGTGGCAGGGGCCTTCTACCCCGCCGATCCAGAGGTTCTGAAGAGGCAGGTGGACCAGTTCTTGGAGAGGGCCCAGCGGCTTGACGTCGGTGGTGAGATTGTGGCTCTGGTCTCCCCTCATGCCGGATACCCTTACTCCGGACAGATCGCTGGGACTGCCTACAAGCAGATCGAAGGGAAAAAGTGCGACGCCGTGGTGGTGATTGCCCCCAGCCACGCCGAGTACTTTTCTGGCGTCTCTGTCTATGAGGGGGGTGGATACGAGACGCCGTTGGGCGTAGTTCGGGTGGATGAGACCCTGGTCGAGGCCATCGTCGAAGGGGACGAGATCATCCATTCCAGTCAGGCTGGCCATCGGGATGAGCATTCCCTGGAGGTACAACTGCCCTTTCTTCAGGAGGCCCTCGTCGGTGTGAAGATCGTGCCCATCGTTATGGCCGACCGTTCGTTCAGCACGTGTGAAAAGCTGGCCAAGGCCATAGCCCGAGCGGCCAGGGGCAGGCAGATTCTTTTGGTGGCCAGCTCGGATCTTTATCACGGATACTCTTACGATGAGTGTCTGGCCACCGATGCCAGGACCTTGGAGGCCATCGAGGAGTTCGATCCCAAGAAATTTTGCGACGGACTGGCTACGGAGACCTATCAAGCCTGCGGCGGCGGTCCCATAACAGTGGCCCTTCTGGCCGCCAAGGAACTTGGGGCGGATAAGGCCAGAGTGATTGCGCGGACGAACTCCAACGATGTGACGGGGGAACGAGGCGGATATTGTGTGGGATATGCGGCTGTTGCCATTTATGAGAGCGCCACAGGGAATCGGCCTGAGGGAGAGAGGAAGACCGGCGTCCAGGTGGGGCTCAGTGACGACCAAAAGAGGCTGCTCCTGGAGATTGCTCGGACCACTATTGAGAAAAAAGTGAAGGGCGAAGGGGTGCCTGAGTTCAACGTCACCTCTGAAATTCTGAGAGAGAACCGCGGTGCCTTTGTCACCATTCACAAGCACGGACAGCTCCGGGGGTGCATCGGCTACATCGAGCCTATCAAACCCCTGTACGTCACTGTCCAGGAGATGGCCGAATCTGCTGCCTTGAACGACCCGCGGTTTTCGCCGGTTACAGAGAGCGAGCTGAAGGATCTCGAGATCGAGATATCGGCTCTGACTCCGCTGAGAAAGATCGATAACATCGAGGATATCCAAGTGGGCGTGCACGGAATCTACATCAAGAAGGATTACTACTCTGGACTCCTACTGCCGCAGGTGGCCACAGAATACGGTTGGGACCGGACCACGTTCCTGGAGCACACGTGCATGAAGGCGGGGCTGCCGACGGATGCCTGGAAGGAGAAGGAGGCTGAGATCTACATCTTCTCGGCGGATATTTTTGGGGAGGAGAAAAAGTAGTTGAGTCTTTGTCTCTATATTAAATCGTAAAAGTTTGTTTTTTTAGCAAGCTTTTTCATATGCCGCCATTGCAATCCCCGGCAGAAGCCCGGGATGAGAGTGACGGTGACGAAGCCCGCCCGCCTGCTGCGAAGCGGGCAGGTATCGGTTACGGTACATGGTAACGTCAATAAAAGACGAAACGGGCCCCGTTAGATATGAAGTTATCTCACGGGGCGGGCATCGTAACCCTAACCCAAAAACGTTTTTGGTGGCAGCTTTGCTGCGCTAAGTATACAGGGATCTCCAACCGTTGGGACACAACCATGAGATTCCCTCATTCGCAGCAATGACAGGCGAGAACGAGAATCTGACACGAGGCCTCATCGCGAAGGCCCTGTGACATGGCACGGGGTAAACTCCGCCCGTGGCGCAATCAGAATTAGAGTTTCTACGGTGAAAGGGCCATGCCCAGTCCAATAGTCGATTTTCTGATCCAGTGTGACAAAACACTCTTTTATATCTTAAACAATGGCACACACAACCGTCTCTTCGATGTGGTGATGCCCTTCCTGACCGATATCGATAACTGGCGGATTCCTCTGGCAGTGGTCTGGGTGGGTCTTCTCGTCTTTGGCGGAAAGAAAGGGCGCATTGTGGCGCTGTTGGCTGGAGTGTGCCTGGCTCTGACCGACCAACTCAGCAGCAGTCTCCTGAAGCCCTATTTTGCCCGGACCAGACCTTGCAACGCTCTGGACCACGTCCGCCTCCTGGTGAGCTGTACCAAAGCTTACTCCTTTCCCTCATCTCACGCCACCAACATCTTTGCTCAGGCCACCCTCTTTTCCTTCAAATACCGCAAATTGACCCCAATTCTTGTCCTCCTTGCCCTTCTGGTCGGTTTCTCCCGCGTTTACGTCGGTGTCCATTTCCCCTTCGATATAATCTTTGGGGCCGTTTTGGGTACTGTCTGCGCCGCAGTTGTATTGGCCTCCGAAGGTCTGGTGGCAAGGGCAGTCGACAAGGTGCGGCTCAGACGTCAGAGTATTTTGAAGAGGAGGAATTGAGCGTGTATTTCCAAGCACCCTGGGACAAAATGCTCAAAATAATCACATACGGGGTAGGAGCATTTCTCCTTTTGGAGACGATCGTCATGGCAGTCGTTCTGTTCCTGACAACCTCGCTGAAGGTTGCCATTCCCCTCTCCGCTCTGCTCATTCTGGGCAATGCTCTTCTGCTCGTGCTCTCGTATCTCTATGCCCCCCAAGGCTTTTTGCTGGATGAGACCTCCATCACCGGGGTGAGAAAGATCTCGCCTGTGCAGATCGAAATTGGAAGAATACAAGGTGTGTCCCGAATCGAAAAGGATCGGTTCATGAAATCGACTCGCACCTTCGGCAACGGTGGTCTCTTCGGATACTACGGTTCGTTTCGAAACAAAGAGTTGGGAAGTTTCAAGATGTACGCCACTCACGGCAACTGCGGTGTTCTCATCGAGGCGGACAGAAAGTACGTCCTCACTCCCGATCGGCCGAAGGAATTCGTAGAGGTGGTAAAATCTTGCCTGCCGAAATCTTAGAACAGCCATCAAGCGCCATTTTTGATGTTCGCCCACCGGATCTAACTGTGAACTCCAGACGAAAGTCTGGAGTTTTTGTGGGTCAGGTTGTCAAGCCACCTGACAGCAGTCTCTTCGCCTCAAAGAACCTCGATTCTTAAGAAAAGATGAAGCTTCGCACGGTCTTTTGCGACGATGGCGGAAAGATCTACGACCATCCTGAGCTGGAGATGGCCGGCCTGGACGGACCTGAGCCGTGGCCAGTGGGTGAAGCGGATGTCGTTCCTGTCCCTCGAGGGACTGATTTCTTGATGTTGCCGGAACGGTCGCCGGTGGGGATTGACCCCCGCACCGGCGAGCCCGTGGTTTTTGACGAGTGGGAGGGTAAGCCGGCTCAGGGCGCGGCTGTCTTTATGGCCCCGGCTTATACCCAGACCATGCGGCCGGCCTATCGTACGAGGAAGGGCGCTCCGGCCCTACCCCTCTTCGCATATACGGCGTTAGGATTCGCCGAAGGACAACTTTGGGCTGCCGGCTTGCGGGTGGATCCCGATCCCAGGCAGGACCCTTGGCGGTTCAATATGAATCGTGTCCAAAAACGTATCGGTAAACGGCTTCAACAGATGGGCCATAATCGGTTGGTGCAGCAGCTTGTCCGCTGTGCCCTGGAGTACGGCTGCCGGGCGGCCCAGAACTTCTTTCTCGACCGATGGGAGGCGCCCTTGCCCATCAGCATCGCCTGCAACGCCCAGTGCGTGGGATGCATCTCCCTCCAGTCCGACGGCCAGTTCAAGGCCTCCCACGAGCGGCTGGACGTGCCACCCACACCGGAGGAGGTGGCCGAGGTGGCCCTGGGCCACGTCCAACGGGTCAAGCAGGCCGTGGTCAGCTTCGGCCAGGGCTGCGAAGGAGAACCCCTTCTCATGGATGACCTCTTGGAGGAGTGCATCCGGCTTGTCCGGAACCGGACCGGAGATGGAACCATCAACCTCAACACCAACGGCAGCCTGCCGGAGGTTGTGGAGCGCCTCTTTCGAGCCGGCTTGGATAGTATTCGTGTCTCACTCAACAGCCCTCGGAAAGAACTTTACGATGCTTACTTCAAACCCCGCAGCTATGGACTCGATGCCGTATTCGAAACATTACGAATTGCCAGAATGTACGGAAAATTCACCAGTATCAACCTCTTTGTCTTTCCCGGAATCACCGACACTGAACCTGAGTTGGAGGCCCTTACGTCTTTGATTGATGAGGTAAAACCGAACATGATTCAGATGCGCAACCTCAATATCGATCCCGAGGTGTACCTCGGTTCGTTACCATCCGATGCCCTCGGCCCGGGCTTTGGGATAAGAGAGACAATGGACCGCTTGAGGAAAAGGTTTCCCCGCTTGCAATTCGGCTATTTCAATCCTCCGAAAGAGAGATTCGCTGCTAACAGGGCTCCGGAATGGTAGCGGCTACAACCAGGGCACGCTCAAACCCTACCCTGTCATGCCGGACTGAGCCCGTACCGGACTTGTCCCGGTATTCCGGCACCTCTTCGTTCCTGTGTATATAGTGATCTCCAGGAGATTCCCCCCTTCGCAGGAATGACAGAGAAAAATGAAAAAATTCAGCTTTGACTCTCATTTGAAAAAACTACGAATGCGCTCCCATTTGACCAAAAAGACGTGCGGGCTTTCACGGCTCAGAGGGAAAAAGGGTAGGTGAATATGGAGGGAAATGAGAGGGAATGTTACCGTTTTGTCAGTCAACCCATCCGCTACTCACCCGCATCTGTTTTATCTCCGCAAATTCGGTGCCGTTATCTTGGAAAATTGATATTTTCTCCTATCATTCGGATATCTGCGTGCATACCAAGGTATTATGAGGCGAAAGAGAGGGGGCTGAGAAGAGTTTGACCCGGATCGTTCCTGTGCCAGTTGCCAAAAAAAGTGGGTGAAATGGCCACAAATTGATGAAAAAAAACCCTACCTGGACGTTGAGGGAGGGTCTGTCAAAAATGGGTTGACAAAAGGGGAAGGTTTGATTACCTTTGCCCTGTAAGCAGGATAAAAGTTCGACCGGGCATCCTGGCCTTTCGGGGTGCCCATTCTCATCTGAGTGAGGGAGAGATGGAGACATCTGAAGCTGTCGAAAGGAAAGCCATCTACTTTGTCCGCCCCGGGCCAAAAAACACCGATGCGACTCTGGCCTTAGCCCAAAAGCGGGCCCAGGCCCTGGGAATCGAAAGCATCATCGTGGCCACCACGGTGGGCCGGACAGGAGTCAAAGCCGCAGAGCTGTTCAAGGGGTACAACCTCGTTGTGGTCACTCACTCGACCGGGTTTACGGAACCAAACGTGCAGGAGTTGAGGGAGGAGAACCGACGGACCATAATAGCAGCGGGCGCAAAGATTCTCACCGGCCAACACTCCTTCGGTGGGGTTGGCCGGGCCGTTCGGAAGAAGCTGGGTACCTACGAGCTGGAGGAACTGGTGGCCTATACCCTGCGCATCTTTGGGGAGGGGACCAAGGTAGCCTGTGAGATGGCCCTCATGGTTGCCGACGCCGGGCTGGTGCGGACCGACGAGGAGGTGATCGCCATTGCCGGAACAGGGCGTGGAGCGGACACGGCCCTGGTATTACAGCCGGCCAACGCCCAGACCTTTTTCGACCTACGCATCAAAGAGGTTATATGCAAGCCGAGGCTGTGAGACGAAACCACCCTTCCGGTCGGTAAGGCGAAGCCCTTCAGAAGATTCCTTTCTAACAGGGCGGGCTTCGTCACCGTCACCCTATCTTGAGCTTCACTCTGGACTTGCAATGTCGGGACACTAAAAATGTTCTGCCAAAAAAAACAAAGATTTGATTGCCGATACTTATAGATCCACTGATATGATGAAGAGCGAACGGACCATCATACACGTCGATCTGGATGCCTTCTTCGCTTCGGTGGAGCAGTTGGACGATCCCCGGCTGAGGGGTAAGCCGGTTGTGGTCGGGGCCGACCCGAAGAAGGGCCGGGGCGTCGTTTCGGCGGCCTCGTACGAAGCCAGAGAATTTGGAGTCCATTCGGCCATGCCCATCTCCAGGGCCTGTCGGTTGTGCCCTCAGGCCGCCTACCGCCCGGTACGCATGCAGCGGTATAAAGAGATCTCCGATCGGATCATGGCTCTCTTCACAGAGTACACGCCTTTGGTTGAACAGGTGAGCGTCGATGAGGCCTTCATGGACGTGACGGGTTGCGATCGGCTCTTCGGGTCGGCCGAAGAGATAGGGTGGGAGATCAAACGGAGAATCCGGGAGGATGAGGGGCTCACCATCTCCGTGGGTATTGCCCCCAACAAATATTTAGCCAAAATGGCCTCAGAATTGGGCAAGCCGGATGGGTTTGTGCTCGTTCGACCCGGTGAGGAGAGGGACTTTCTGGCTGAGCTGCCGGTTGAACGTCTGTGGGGTGTCGGGGCGAAGACTTCGAGGAGGCTCCGTGAAGCTGGCATTATGGTCATCGGCCAGTTGGCCAGCTATCCTCCCGGCTCCTTGGAGAAGAAAATGGGGAAGGTTGGCCGCCACCTTTGGGATCTGGCCAACGGGATTGATGAAAGCCCAGTCCTTCCTTGGGATGAAGTCAAGTCGATCAGCCATGAGCTCACCTTCGACAGGGACATCGAAGACAGAGAACTCATGAGCACTACCCTCCTCGATCTGTCGGAGCGGGTGGGCCGCCGGGCCCGCCTGAAAGGGGTCAAAGGAAGAACTGTTACCCTAAAGATCCGGTTCGCCGATTTCTCCACCTTCACCAGAAATCGGACCCTTTCGGATGGCACCAATTTGACGGAGAGTATCTACCAAGCTGCCTTTGGTCTCTTTCAAGCATTTAACCTAAGTGGTCGGAAGGTAAGGCTCTTAGGGGTTGGCCTCTCGCAACTGGACAGAAACCAGGAAGAGCAGATGGATCTGTTCCAAGACGAAATGGGTAAAAGAGAAAAAATAGCAGCCTCCGTTGACAAGATAAAGGATAAATATGGGAATGACGTAGTAAAACGAGCCGCACTTTTGAAGAAGGAGAAGATCAAGAAAAGCTGAGACGTACTGTTCAGAGCGGCCCCTCTGTGTCCTATTAACCGCACCCGCATTGGCTCCACCGTTCCGGTTTTGGGGCAGGAGTACTCGTCTGCCGCGCCCGGCACAGACAGGCAACTCCTGCCCCAGCACTATAGGATGATAGAATTTAGAGTTGGGCTGTTACTCAATTCCTGAACATGTCAGGGGCAGGCTCTGTCAAGAACAGGTTTTGGCCCTAAACCAGTTTTGAAAATATGTCTCTGTCTATCTGTGTAAATCTGTGATTTGAGCATTTGATCGAAGGGAGTGATACTGAGTTGATCGATTCGTACCGTTTTGGAGAGATCGTCATTGATGGAGAACGCTACACCTCGGATGTGATCATCTATCCGGATCGGGTGGATGCAAACTGGTGGCGAAAGGAAGGTCATCGATTGAGTGTTGGAGACTTGAAGGGCATCGTCGAGACCAGGCCGGAAGTGCTTGTTGTGGGCACCGGGGATGCTGGCGTGATGGAAGTCCCGGTGGAGACGAAAGAGTATCTCGAGGCCGGGGGGATCAAACTGATCACCGAGAGAACTGGCCAGGCTTGCCAGACCTTCAACCGGCTGGTCGGATCGGGCAACGTCATCGCCGCCCTCCACCTGACCTGTTGAGGGCTTAGAGTTCTGTAGGAATTGGGAGAGATATGAGGAGCGGTGCATCTGTGATAGCGAAGAGGAGGTGATAAATTCGCAAAACCGGCAACTGCCTATTTTCAACGGGTTGGCTTTGCACCTGAGGGAGCGTTTACCTCCGGGTCCATTTACCTTTAAAGGAAAGGATGTTTTTTACAAG
>JBHIER010000043.1:0-12334 GCA_046760705.1 bacterium | reverse complement strand
TATATCAGCGGTGTCCAGGAAGCACTCAGATACGGCGGTGGATATGTGACCCTGGCCAGGCAGAACCTGGAAGCCGGAACGAGAGGAATGACCCTCTTCTATCTTCCTCTAAAGGATACCCCTGGAATAACGACCACCCTTGACGAGGCGATGGGAAGGGAGGCAATATCTGAAGGTGGTTTCAATATCGACTCGGTCAAAATACCCAAGCATTACCTGTTGGGCCAGCAGAACAGGGGATTTTATATGGTCCACGAAGGATATGAACTGGCCAGAGGCATAATTGCCCTTGTCTGTGTCGGTGCAGCGATGAAGTCCTTAGAAAACGGAATAGATTACATCAAGCAGAGAAAGGCCTTCGGAAGGCCTATCGGCAAATACGAAGGGATCCAGTTCGCTCTGGCCGAGCATTACACGAAGTTGCAGCTCGTGCGTGAGTACGCCTATAAGGCCCTGTGGATGTTTGATAAGGAGCAGAAGGGCCAGGGTGTGTCGAGGATGGAGGTGAGCAAGGTGATCGCCATGGTGAAGATGGTCGCCCCTGTGTGGGCCTTTGAGGCCATCAACGATGTGATGCAGTGGCAGGGTGCATTCGGTTACACCAGAGACTGCCCGGATCAGAGGGCTTTACGTGCCGTCAGGTCCTTCACCCTGGCTGAAGGTTCGAAGGAGATCATGAAGCTTATCGTGGCCAGAGAGCTTTTGGGCAAGGAGTTCATAGCTTACAGGTGAAAGGGTCCTCCGGTGCGCATCGTCGTCTGCGTCAAACAGGTGCCCGACACCTCGGAGGTGAAGATCGACCCCGAAACGGGTACGCTGATCAGGGAGGGGGTTCCGAGCATTGTCAATCCCTTTGACCAGTTTGCCCTGGAGGAGGGGGTCAGGATAAGAGGAATTGCTGGTAAAGGAGAGGTTACCGCTATTTCTATGGGTCCGTCCCAGGCGAGATCTGCTTTAATGAAGTGTTTGGCTTTAGGTGCAGACAGGGCAATCCTGCTCTGTGATGAGGCATTTGCAGGTTCAGACACGCTGGCCACCTCCTATGCGCTCTCGCTGGCCGTGAAGGGGCTGGGAAGTTTCGACCTCATCCTGTGTGGTCAGCAGGCAATAGATGGGGACACCGGGCAGGTGGGTCCTGAGCTGGCCCAGCACCTGATGATCCCCCATCTCACCTATGTCGAAAGAGTTTCTGTAGAGGGCAGACACGTGACGGCCCAGAAGCAGACGGACGAGGGGTATGAGATCCTGAAAGTGAAAATGCCGGCACTTCTGGCCCTGGTCACCCCCAGCGATTTTGTTCCGGGAAACCCCCCTTTCTCCAAAATTGTGGGGGCGAAGTCAAAACCGTTTGAAACCTGGGGAGCGGACCGGCTCGGGGGGAGCAGAGAGAGATTTGGTCTGAGGGGTTCCCCCACCCAGGTGCAGAGGGTCTTCTCTCCCCCAAGAAGGGAGAGGGGGACGATCCTTGAAGCACCCCCCTCGGAGGCGGCGGAGAAGCTCACCCGACTGTTGCTCGAGGAGAACCTCCTGTGATCGAGATTGTGGCCGACAGATGCAGCGGCTGCGGGGAGTGCGTTAAACTCTGCCCCTTCGGAGTCATACGGGTTGAAGAGAGGCTGGCGGTTATCCAACCGGGCTGCACCCTCTGCAGTGCCTGCGCTCAGATCTGTCCGTTGGAGGCCGTACGGATAGAGAGGGGGGAGGTGAAGGTCGATCTCTCCGAATATAGGGACGTCTGGGTCTTCGTCGAGACACTCAACTCACGAGTGCGGCAAGCCACATTTGAGCTTCTGGGCAAGGCGAGGGAACTGGCAACAGATCTGGAGCAGAGGGTGTGCGCCGTGCTCCTGGGCAATGGGGTTGGCCACCTCTGCGCTCCCCTAACTCATCACGGGGCTGAAACGGTCTATCTGGCCCAGGGCTCGGCCCTGGAGCATTACTCCACAGATGGTTTCTTCAGTGTGCTGACCGGCCTCATCACAAAGTACAAGCCGAGCATCGTCCTCTATCCGGCAACCCACACCGGCCGAGACCTGGCCCCCAGAGTTGCCGCGGCCCTAGGCACCGGGTTGACAGCCGATTGCACCGAACTGTCTATCCAGGACGGCAATCTGATTCAGACGAGGCCAGCATTTGGCGGCAATATTATGGCCGAAATCGTCTCTCCCCATACCAGACCACAGATGGCCACAGTGAGACCCAATGTTATGAAGAAATTGAAACCGATGCCAGAACGAACCCCCCAGATCATCTCAGTACCTATTCAATTAGAGAAGAAAGGGATCAGGACTGTCTTAAAAGAGGCGATCAAGACCACAGCTCCGGGGGCCAGGAGGATCGATGAGGCCGATGTCATCGTGGCTGGGGGGAGAGGAGTCGGGGCAGGGGACGGCTTCAAAATGCTTGAAGAACTGGCCCAGGCGCTAGGAGGCGTCGTGGGAGCATCGAGGGCGGCTGTTGAGCTTGGCCTGAAACCGAAATCGGCCCAGATCGGACAGAGCGGCATCACCGTCTCCCCCAAACTGTACATTGCCTGCGGAATCTCCGGCTCAATTCAACATCAGGTGGGGATGAGAAGCTCTGAGACCATCGTGGCCATCAACACCGATCCCGGGGCCCCCATATTTGATCTAGCCAAATACGGTGTGGTGGGAGATCTGTTTGAGGTTGTCCCCAGGTTGACAGAGCAGATCAGAGAGTTCAAGTCAAAAGCTTGAACCCATCGCCGAATTGCTCAGAAGAGGTGAGGCCAGGTGGGTAGTGTCAAAGATCTGATAGTTCTGAGAGAGCCTGAAGGTGGCCGGAGCGGAACAGGACGCTTCGTCTTCTCCGATCGCTATTCTGTCTTTGATTGGGGTGAGATGCCCGATCACATAGAGAAGAAAGGCCAGGCCCTGTGTATGGTCGGGGCACACTTTTTCGAAAGACTTGAGGAGATGGGGATACGAACCCATTATGTCGGGGTGGTGGAAAAGGACAGGTTACTCCGTCTTTCCGAACTTGAAGAACCAGTCAACTCCATGGAGATTAAACTACTGCGAGTGATAGAACCTGAAATTAAAGGGGACGCTTATGACTACTCAGTCTACCAAAAGGAGAGGTCAAATCTTCTGATTCCTCTTGAGGTGATCTATCGCAACTCTTTGCCGGAAGGTTCGAGTGTTTTCAGGAGGCTGAAAGATCGGAGCCTGAAGCCTGAAGACATCGGTCTTGAGAAGATGCCTCTGCCGGGACAGAAGCTCGGGGAACCGATCCTGGATGTGTCCACAAAATTGGAAGCAACCGACAGGTATCTCACCTGGGAGGAGGCCAGAGCCAGTGCCGGATTGACCGATGATGAGGTGGCAGAGATGAAGAGAACAGCTCTCTGCGTTGATGAGCTCATCACCAAGGAGGTTGAGCGATTGGGTCTCGTCCATGAGGACGGTAAGGTTGAGTTTGGGTTTGAAGGGGACCGAAATCTTTTGTTGATAGATGTTCTTGGAACGCCTGATGAGTGTAGATTCACCTTCAGGGGCATACCGGTGAGCAAGGAGGTGGCCAGAATATTCTATCGAGGCACGCGGTGGTTTAAGGAAGTCGAAGAGGCCAAGGGGAGGGACAGAACAGGATGGCGGCATCTGGTCACCTCTCGGCCGCCCGAGCTGCCGGGCCGGCTCTGCCAATTGACCTCTCTGCTCTATCAGGCCTTCTGCAACGAGATAACCGGGCGGAGCTGGTTTGAGACCCCCTCTTTGGAACAGATCCTCCTGGAGACGAAAGGGGTTCTCGGGTTATGAGATTCGTTGCGGCCACACCTCAAGCTATGAAGGAGGCTGCGGCCGTTCTCCGGGCCGGAGGTCTGGTGGCTTTTCCCACAGAGACCGTATACGGGCTCGGGGCTGACGCTACGAACGCAGCCGCGGTTGCCCGAGTATTTGAGGTGAAGAACAGGCCCCGATTCGATCCGATAATTGTCCATGTGGCCGACCCTTCCGATCTGGGGAGGTTGTGTCGGTCTCCAGGTCGAAAGGCAGAGAGGCTGACGGAGAGGTTCTGGCCGGGCCCTCTGACCGTTGTCTTGACCGCTTCGCGGTCGGTGCCGGAGATCGTCCGGGCCGGTCTGCCCACGGTGGCTGTGCGCATGCCTTCCCACCCCGTGGCCCTGGCTCTGATCCGTGGAGCCGGCCGGCCGATAGCCGCCCCCAGCGCCAACCCCTTCGGATACCTGAGCCCGACCTGCGCAGAGCACGTCCGAGAGCAGATAGGGGCTCAGCTCGACCTGATTCTGGATGGCGGCAGATGCCCTGTTGGCCTGGAGTCGACGGTAATAGACCTGACCCAAGCTGACCCTGTGCTGCTCAGGCCCGGGGGGCTACCCCTGGAGCAGATTGAGGAGGTGATCGGGAGGGTGAAAGTCTCCCCCCGCCGTGGTTCGAGGCCCCGTTCCCCGGGGCAGTTGTCACGTCACTACTCGCCGCGAACGCCTCTCAGGATTCTTCACAAGGAGCAGCCTCCGCCCATCGATGGAAGAAGGCGAGGTCTGCTGGCATTTAAGGCCCCATCGGATCGTTCCGCCTACGAAAGGGTCGAGATCCTCTCCCCCAGCGGGCACTTGAAGGAGGCGGCGGCCAATCTCTTCTCATGCCTGCAAAGGTTGGACAAAACAGATTTGGACATCATCTATGCCGAGCCTGTGCCAGAGGTCGGTTTGGGGAGGGCCATCATGGACCGGTTGCGTCGGGCGTCGACGAGAGGGGAAGCAATCTCTTTAATATCTGAGGTCGGATGCGACCAGGGAGAGCTGACAGAGAAGCTGAAAAAGTGCACGAAAGAGAAGGGAATTTGAAAAACGCCTTGACTTTGAGGTGGTCTTTTATTAAGTTCCTGACTAAAATAAAGGGAGGGGGCAGGGCCTTCAAAAATGGTCTGAGACAGAGCGCACCCGGGCAGAATCGCGACATCTTTTGAATGCCGTGATGAGAACCAAAGGACAGGTTGAAGCGCAGATTAGCGAGGCTCTTGTAAAGTTCGAGAAGGAGTACATGGGGCGCGGTCCTTATGAGACAAAGACCTTCATCATGGGGGATATGGTCCTGGTCCGTCTCAAGGGCGTTCTGACATTGGCGGAGCAGCAACTGGCAAAAAGCGGGCCCGGAAATCTGGGGACGGGAAAGAACTTGATCAAGCAGGTGCGGATGGAGCTTCTGGAGAAAGCCCGACCGATCCTGGAGAAGATTATTCAGAAAACTACTGGCGCCTCCGTGGTGAGTCTCCATACGGACGTGAGCACGGTGACAGGGGAAAGGATCATCATCTTCACCCTGGACAGAGATCTTCCGTTCACAAATTCGCCCCCGCGCAAGAGAGAATAAACGCCTTCCCTTGACAAGGACCGATTGAAGAGTCAGCCCTGCCAGGGGGCCCATCGTTACACCAATATGGAGCCCTGACCCCCACCTGACAGGCATGGTGGCTGTCCGTTTGGCAGATAGGTCTCGTGGCGATCGCCCCAGGCGAAGGCCAGGAGAAAGATAGGCCAGCATCATTCTTTTCGATGGATGATGATGGCCTTTTTTTCGCCAACACTAAAAAGCCCCCCAAGAGGATAGAAAGTACTTGAGGGTAGATGTTACTGATAGGAAAATTGTGGAGGGGAGGATCAAAAGGATTGAATCCGGAAAAGTGTGCAGATTGATCGCCTTGATGGGAGATGAAATCATCGCCGCCGATGGAGCACTCGAAATAGAAGAGCGCGACCCGGCAAAACATGTCGGCGAGCTGAGATTGATTGTCCGTCGAGCTTTCCAACGCAAAGGGTTGGGAATGCTCATGGCCAGGGAACTCCATTTCATCGGACTTCAGAAAAATATTAAGAGACTCATTGTTAAAATGATGAGACCCCAAATTGGGGCGCAGAGAATATTTCAAAAATTGGGATTCACGGAGGAGGAGGTGATACCTGGATTCGCTAAAGATCGGACAGGAAAATACCAGGACCTCATAATCATGAGCTGCGATATCGAGGACAGGTTCAGAGAGCTTGAAGAGTTCTTCCTCGAGTCTGATTGGGGGAGCCATAGATAAGGCCAATTGAAAGCCGGGGCTATGTCAACTGGGTTTTTCGAACAGACCCTGAAGCAAGTTCAGGGTGACAGGCACTCGATCATGTCATGCCGAATTTATTTCGGCATCTCCGGTTTTGGATTGGGGTCGGCCGCTGAGGTTCTGAGCGGAAAGTGAGGGAAAAGATGAAAAAGCTTGATTTTCGGGAAATTTTCATGCATCGTTTATGGACAGTCAGCCTCTTTGAGAGGTGGGGTAGCCCACCCGACGGCGCGTCGAGCCTGGAGACCGAGCTTGTCGAATATCGGAGGTGATGTATGGCTACGCACAAAATTGCCTGGCTCCCTGGTGATGGGACGGGAAAGGATGTTATGGAGGCGGCCAGGATTGTCCTCGACGCCATCGGGCTCGAGGCCGAATATATTCACGGTGATGTGGGCTGGGAGTTCTGGTGCAGCGAAGGCAATCCGCTCCCTGAGCGGACCATCGAGCTGCTGAAGAGGACGGACTGCTGCCTCTTCGGGGCGATCACTTCGAAACCGAAGGAGGAGGCAGAGAGAGAGCTGGCCCCGGAACTGCAGAACAGAGGGTACACCTATTACAGCCCCATCGTTGCCCTCCGGCAGATGTTCGATCTCTACACAAACATGCGGCCGTGCAAGGCTTATCCGGGCAATCCTCTCAACTACCGGGACGATGTTGACATTGTCGTCTTTCGGGAGAACACGGAGGGGTTGTACAGCGGGGTGGAGTTTCATCCCCTGCCCCAGGGTGTTATGGACGCCTTGAGCGCGCATCCCAAGATGAAACCGTTCACTCAGGTCCCTCTTGAAGAGATCGCCGTCTCCTGCAGAATTTTCACCAGAAGGGGCTGTCAACGGATCGTTCGATCGGCTTTCGAGTACGCCAAAAAGTATAACAGAGAGTCGGTCACCGTAGTTGAGAAGCCGAACGTCATTCGGGAGACGAGCGGGTTGATGGTTCGGGAGGCCCGCAAGATAGCCCAGGAGTATCCGGGCATCGCACTGTGGGAGACGAACGTCGACGCCATGGCCATGTGGCTCATCAAGAATCCTCAAGATTACGGGGTGCTGGTCACCTCCAACATGTTTGGTGACATCATCTCCGATCTGTGCGGACAGCTCGTCGGCGGGCTCGGGTTCGCCTCGGCGGCCAACATCGGTGACCACTATGCCATCTTCGAGCCGACGCACGGCTCGGCCCCGAAATATGCCGGTCAGTACAAGGTCAACCCTATGGCTATGCTTCTGGCCACAAAGCTTATGTTAGATCATCTGGGTGAGACCGATGCTGCCCGGCGTCTCGAATTGGCCATCGCCGAGGTGATCGAGGAGGGGCAGGTGAAGACGTACGACATGGGCGGAACATCGACGACCCTAAAGGTGGCCGAAGAGGTCGCCCGGAAGCTCGGCTGAGCGAACGGATGGAGACCGAGAGCCCGTCAGAACAGAGGCGAGGGAGGAAGGTGCGGACAGATGACCAGAAGAAGACCGATCTCGAGGGAAGGGTACAATAAGCTCAGAGAGAAGCTGGAGCGGATGAAGACCGTGGAGATGGAGCGGCTGGAGCGCGCTCTGGGAGAGGCCAGAGGGCACGGCGACATCAGTGACAGCGGCGACTTCGAGGCGGCCAGAGGCGAGATCCGGCTCCTGGAGAGGCGGATCGGAGAACTCGAGCAGTGGCTGGCCCAGGCCCAGGTGATTGACCCCTGCCAGAGATCTCTTGACAGTGCCGCTTTCGGGGCCAGGGTGACCGTGAAGAACATAAATACAAGGGAGGTGGAGGTGTTTCGGCTGGTGGGTGAAGGCGAGACGACTCTGCACGAAGATGCGGCTTCGGTCGCATCCCCTCTGGGGCAGGCCCTTCTGGGCCGAAGAGCCGGGGACCGCTTGGAGGTGAAGGTTCCGGCCGGATTGATCAGATATGAGGTCCTGGAAATCTCGTATGACGAGGGATGAACGACGCTGAGGCCTTCCTCGAAAAAAGGCCAGCCGATACCAAGAAATTCAGGACGCTGGCAGCTCGAGGCAAGGCCTATGACTATGAATATCTCTGGGGAGCGCCGGCGAAATCCTGTCCCAGATGCGAGACGAAGTACTTGCCTGAGGACTTCCAGTTCTGCGGGAAGTGTGGAGCGAAGCTCTGAGAGATGGAACTTGATGCCACCCCAAGAGTCAGTGCGCCTGTGCATACGGACTCCGGCGCCTTTTTCATCTGCCTGCCGGCACTCCTGAGAAACGATCTGGAGGTGCTGGTCGGAGACTCCTTTGTCTGTGTGCTCGAGAAGGTCTTCGATGGCAGCCATAAGCTTGCCCACCTTGCTCTTCAATCACATTATGTGGTCGGCTATGGTGTGGGTGTTTTGTACAGTATTGTATTGGTGAGCCTGGACAACATCCAGGAAGAACTGGAAAATCCTTATGACGCAACAGGAGAGGACGACTTGCGCCTCGATATCACCCGAACGTATTCCTCGGTGATGGAGGACCGGGAGGCTTGATTGTACCCGATGCAATATTTTTTGGGGAAACGGTCTATGGGATGCGCCTAGGTTGCCATTGACAAAGGTGTCGGCAACCTCTCCCACTTCCCGGACACCACTGGCTGCCTCAGCCGAGTTTCATATCAATTCTAAAGAAGCGTTGAGCGTGAACAAAAATGATGCGCCCATCCATTTGCAGGTTGAGCTTTTTTTTATGGGGTCTGTCGGGTTTGTTGGTCTGCGGTCAGTCCCCGGAGGAGATGAAGCTTAAAGAGTCTGTGCTTAAAGATGGCAGCCGCCATGAGAAAGGCGCTGTCTCCGAGAACGGTTTAGCTCGCATCAAAGTGGGTGGCGTGGAGGTCTGGGTGGAGGTGGCCCAAACCCCAGAGACCTTAGAGCAGGGACTCATGTTCCGCGAAGCTCTGCCAGAAAATCAGGGCATGCTCTTTGTCTATCCGTATGAGCAAATCCTCAGCTTCTGGATGAGGAACACATTCATGCCTCTGGACATCGCCTTCATCGACCGCAACGGGGTGATTGTGTCCATCCAGCAGATGGAGCCCTTGGACGAAGAGAGAAGGTACCTCTCGCCTGTGCCAGTGCAGTACGCTCTGGAGATGAATCGAGGGTGGTTTGAACGTAACGGTGTCCGGGTGAGGGACCGAGTGGAATTTTGATTCCAATAAGCGAAAGTGAGTCAGCAACGCTCAGGATTTGTGGACCCGGCATGGTGATGTGAGGACTGTTAAACTGGAGTAATGGAGTATTGGTTGCCCCATCACTCCAGTACTCCAGTCCTCCAATTACCAAGGGGATGAGAGAGATGTCCATACAACAGAGAGTTAGGGACCTCATTGTGGAGCAGTTGGGCATTAGCCCTGAGGAGGTGAGACCCGAGGCATCCTTCATCGATGACCTGGGTGCAGATTCCCTGGATACGGTGGAGCTGGTCATGGCCTTTGAAGAGGAGTTTGACATCGAGATTCCCGACGAGGAGGCCGATCAGATGAGCACGTGGGAGATGCCATTGCTTATTTGGAGAAACACGTCGAGGAGGGATGACCTGGGGGCATCTGTTTTCTGACGGTGGCGATTTCTTTCCTTATCTAATGCCGGGATTGCCGTCCTTCCATCCATAGCGGGCCTGCAAGCTGCTGGTCTCAGCGGTGAATATCTTCATCGGCAGCAGCTTGGCCAAATGGGCCATCTTTGCCCCCCATTTTCCTGCCCACGCTGGCCATACATGGCTCTGTTGAGGCCCTCAAGTCCCGTGATATATCCAGGGCCGATCGTGTCACCAATATCTGTGAGCGAATCGTTTTTCTGGTGACAGGTACTATGGAAGAGATCAATGTGTCAAAATATTAGCCGTCTGGACATCGCCAAGCGTATGGGACTCGGTGAGAAGCACCTGGTCCTGCCTCCACTTCAAGGTCGGTGGCCTCAATCCAGGCTCAAGTCGTGCAAACCTTTGCATGAATTGTGGGCAAACCTCTGCATCCTTCGCAGGGTTCCCGGTCAGGGGTGTGGAAGAGGGGCCAGGGGGAAGGGGGCGCGAGAAGTATCTTTTTGAATTAAGTGTTTAATTTTCAGGGGATTATCCTAATATTCCTCCATCCACCTGGTAAACTTGTAAAGATTTTTTTAAAAATCTCAAAAAACTGAAAAAAATGGTTGACAAAAATCCCCAAAAGTGCTACATTTAAATGATTGCAAGGACGAGACGTGAAAGGGACTATGCGAAGTTGAGCCCATAACTGATATCTCTTTTCAACCTTCACGAAATGGTGCTGTCAGAGTGATTTCAGGCTTGCTGAGACGAAAAAACTTTCACCTGTGGCATAGTGTTTGCTTCCCTCCCGGAGGGTACGCTGCGATTCTATGTAGTGTCTGTCCCCACCTGTCATTGCGGCGTGTTTTTGGGCCGGAATCTCGTTGTTCTGAGCGGGAGATTCCGAAATCGGAGATCCTGAAACAAGTTCAGGACCTGGTTCAGGGTCAAATTCAGAACATGGTTCGGAAAAACAGCTATTTCCGGACAGACACTATGTAAGGAAAGGAGGGGAGAGTTTCAGAGGGTTCTTCGCCCCAATTTTTTCATTTTTACGGCGTGGCTCAAAATGGCCTGGATCGATAACTGAGGAGGTGCTGATACGATGTGAATGAATCACGGCGGGGTTGAAGGGTTTGACCGTTATGGTACTTTTTGTGAGGGACAGAAGAGAGAGGAGGTGTTTGGAATGAGGGTACTGAATGTACTTTTGGTCTTTTTGGTTCTTATGTTGATGCCGGGAGTTCTCTTTGCCGGGGTGACCGGGAAGATTGCCGGTGTGGTCAAGGATAAAGACACAGGTGACCCCTTGCCTGGGGTCAATATCGTTATTGAGGGCACAGCCATGGGGGCGGCCAGCGATCTGAATGGTGAGTATTTTATCATCAACATCCCCCCGGGTACGTATACGGTGACGGCATCTATGGTGGGCTACAACTCTCTGACCCAGAGAGCGGTGAGGGTGAGCGTCGATCTGACCACTCCCCTCAATTTTGCCCTGGAGCCTACGGTCATAGAGTTCGAGGCGGTGACGGTGACGGCTGAGCGGCCGATGATCCAGAAGGACATGACCGCCAGCACCCAAGTCTATAGCGCCGAGGATATCGAGAATGTGGCCTTGGATGAAGTTCAGGAGACAGTGACTCTGACAGCAGGGGCGGTGGTGGCGGGCGGAGATATGCACATAAGGGGCGGAAGAGAGCGGGAAGTGGTATACATGATCGACGGCATGCAGGTGGAAGACCCCTCGTTCGGGGGGTTCGATACCGACGTGCCAGAGCTATCGGTGGGGGAGATCTCTGTGGTCACAGGAGGATTTGACGCAGAATACGGCAGCGCTCAGTCCGGCCTGGTCAACTTGATCACCAAAGAGGGAGGAGCCAAGTTTTCGGGTAAACTGAGATACAAGACCACCCTCTGGGATGCCAATTCCAACTACCACTTCCCCAACGATCCAAGCCCCGGGGGATGGTATCTGTGGGGTGTACGCATGGGCGATGGGGAGCAACTCAAAGACTACGAGTTCTCCATAGGCGGCCCAGAGCCGATTTCCACCTACCTTTTGCCCGAAATTCCTGGTGAGGTCAACTTCTTCTTCTCCGGGGAGGTGATGAGCGACCGGGGACGGTTCCCCCATCAACACTCCCAACCCCACACCTTTCAGGGCAAACTCACCTATGAGCCCAGCCCCAATTACAAGATCTCTCTGGGCGGTCTGGTTAACTGGGACGATTACGAGATATTCAGCAACCGCTGGAGAAGGACAACCTACGAGGATCTGAACGATAGGTACAGAAATCCGGACGATCCTTACTACATCCAGGGTTGGTACGGAAACGGTCGGCTGGATACTGAGGATTTGAACGGCAACAACGTCCTCGATGAGGGCGAGGATCTCAACGGCAACGGTGTTCTGGACAGCGAGGATTTGAACTACAACGGGTGGATATATGATCCCCAGACCAACACTCGGACCTGGAACCCGGATGCGCTGGACGCCTTCAGCATGCTGGATCATCTGCCCTACTACGAGGACGACACCAACAATTGGAATCTGTCCTGGACCCACACTCTGAGTCCAGCCACCTTCTACGAGGTCAAATTCAGCCGTTACATGACCAAATCCCTCTGGCAGACGAGGGAGCGCATGAACGAGGACCGGGATGGAGACGGTAGACTGGATGCCGGGGAGGATCTGAACCACAACGGGATCTTAGACCCGGGAGAGGATGTGG
>JBHIER010000042.1:0-12498 GCA_046760705.1 bacterium | reverse complement strand
TCTCTCCGGTGATCATTCGTTTGAACCCTTTGAACAATCCACCGCCGGCAGAGGTGTCCATCTCGATCCCCTCACCCATGTACATTATCGCTCCAGCCTCAGCCCTCACTCCTTCAGCGGGGTCTCATTCGACCTCAACAATCTGCATATCATCCCCGTAAATCTTGTAGTCAATAATATCAGCCATGTTTAATTTCCCCTTTATTAAGTAATTGGCGATGCATCTGGAGTGAATCTCTTTCAATCGATTCTCGATATGGATCGATGCTCAGTCTTAAAGCATACGAGGATTTCTCTTTTCCTTTTTCAGACATACTGGGATTAGTCCAGGCATGGGAATCGTTTTTATGAAAATCGGAAGGAAATATTGGAAAACGCTCTTTCTGTTTTCCCGAACTTACTGTAATCTCCTTATTGTTTCTTGTAAAGCCATTTGGGCTATTCCGAGGGTTTTACGATAAAGCGTATCACCTTCATGAATATTTAGGATTAGATAATTGTTCTCATCAATCAGAATTATGTATCCTTCACTAAGAAAACAGAATGTGTGAGGCCCTGTCTTCTCTTTTATCCATCTCTTTTCAAGCTGATTGTCCAAGCAGAATATATACTTTCGCGTTTCGCCAATATAGCATTTGTCCGTATTACTCATATCTTCTGGTGAATAGGAGCTACCCAAAAGAGGGAAAGCTATGAGATAAATAAGTAATAGGAGGAAAATACGGGAATAAAGGGATCTGGTCACATATACCTGCACAATGGGTGAAAATTGTATCAATCCATTATGCGAAGGTGAACCTTTCGGTTATGCAAAGCTGACAATTTCCACTGGACGTTTAATAGCCAAGTTCTTTCGATGGGCGCTATCGAGAGCTTGGAGGACAAATCCAGAGCATTAAAAGCCTCACTCTTTAATCACCTCCAATGCCTCTTCCGCTGCCTGAAGCATCGGCTCGACGGAGATGGGCTGGCCAACTGCTTGCTGCATCCACAGATCTGGCGTGACGGAACCCAGGCGGCACATCCGCTCCATCTCCTCAGCCAGGTTGCCCTTCCTCATATGCTCTTCCACCTGAAAGGCGATGATGTAACCCAGAGGGTAGTCGGGCAGATAGAGGCCCGCGTCGATCATGTGGGAATAGATGGCCAAGAGATCGAAGTCTTCAATTCCAAAGATCGGAGCGTAGTAACGGTTCCAGATATCTTTAGCGATATCGATCACCGCTTCTTTTAGTTCCCGTGGACTGGCCTCGGGATGGTCATACATCCAATGCCAGACCCCCATATCCACCAGGGCCACACTGGCAATCTCAGCGGTTGCCCACAGGTTGTCCAGGGCCTTCAAATGTTCAGCCATAGGGTCTTCCTTGGTGAGACCCAGCAGCTCCAAATCGCGAGACTGGAAGACGAAGGCGAACCCTTCGGTGAAGGCGGTATTGGGCACTCCCCGCAATAGGGTATGATCAACCCTGTTCAAAGAGAAGACCTGCTCAACATTGTGGCCGAACTCGTGGAGGGCAATATTGTACCCCTTGTAGTTCATGCCGGTGGATGGGATCCTTGTGCGTAAGTGGGCTTTATCCACCCGCCGGCCTGGGCCCATGGCATGTCCGGCTCCCCGGGACGGGTCAACGGCAATCTTGGAAACCAAGAATTGCGCTGTCTCCTCGGAAAACCCCAGCTTGCGGAGCAAATTGGGAAGGTCGGCCTGAAAGGACTCTACCGTCGGGTACTTCTGGGAGACGATTTTGTCCAACTCTTCCTCTTTGTAAGCCCCTCGCGCCTTGAATCCGTTGTACCAGATGTCGAAGGGACGGAGTTTGCGACCCAGCCGCTGCGCAATCAGTCTGGCAGTCTTAGCGAGGGCAGGAGAAGTGAGCACGGATTCAAAAAGTGCTTCCACCCTGGCCTCCGGAATCTCCCGGTCCCTCTGAAACCGGCGGTCCATCATGGTGGGCATGGTCGGATAGTACGGATCGGCCCCGCGCTCCGCTTTGAAGATATCCAGCAGGTGCGCATACCGGGTATCCGGCTCCGGTGCACTGTCAACAACGGTTCCAGGCTCTCCTTCCCCTTTCCATGCGGCCGGGACATCCCCATCGACCACCGGGGAGATGGTCACCTCGTTGGTGGCCAGGGTCCAGTCCACAGCCGGGTTGTTTATCACGGCCGCCGGGATCTGCTGCCTGATGATCTTTTCCATCACCTGGTAGATCATCTCCTGCTTGGGCAGCCCCTCCGGGTCGGCATATAGGGCCTTCAGTTCATCGCGCAGATTCCAGTGGCTGATCAGCTTGAGCCCTTTGGAAAATGGCCGACCTCCATCGGGAGTCAGCAGGTGATGCATGTAAATATTGTATTGGCTGATGTAGTTGTCAGCCGTGACAAAGGCCCGGTTGATTTGCTGCGACACCTCAGGCGGAACCCGGGCGGAGAAGGTCTCAACGAGACGGGCCTGGGCCCACTGCTCCCGCGTCCACGTTGGCCCCAGTTGCAAACGCTCCTTCAGGGTATAGAGGGGGAAATTCAAAAGGGTAGCGAAAGCAATCTTCGTCCTGAAAAAGTCCTCGTTGACGTGGGCCCAGGGCGAATATTGGGCGAACAGATAATCAACGGGAAGGATTGGACCAGTTTCTACATCGAGGTGCCAGTGCAGGTCCCGCCTCATCTCCCTCAAGTGTCCAAAAATACTCTCGAAGACGGCTTCGTATCGGTCAGCCGTCTCTTGAAGAGATTTTGGATCTGCGATGTAGTACTCTTTGCAAAACTGGGCAAACTCCTCCCCGCTGCCGTCCTCCTCCCTCCAGAACTGGGCCACTTGACGCACACCCTTCTCAATCCTGGCGCGTTCACCCTCACCGTGGGTGGCCACAAGATCGTCGACCACGGCCCCCATCTGCGCCTCGTCGATGAAAGTGACTTGAGCCATTCCAATCCCTTCCGTTACGAGTGAGAAGACCAACACCAGGCTCAGCAGTCCCACCGCCCCGCCCCGAAGGGTCCACTGGAGCGCAGCAGTGAGGTTCATCCATACATACAATAATCGCTTCACGACAAAACTCCTTTCGGAAAAGAGAGGACACCTGTTTCGCCATCCGCACGGAGGATAGCGATATCGTCGTGGCCTTTTAGAATACAACAAAGGCGGCTCATAGTCAACCTTTTTTTGAACAAAAAGGCCGCCGAGGGGGAAACCTCAGCGGCCTCTGACCTCCCTACACGCTGACCTTATTTCAGCAGCACCATGCGCTTGGTATCCGCCCACCGACCACTGTCTACAGACAACCGATAGAAGTAGATCCCGCTGGAGACATCCAAGCCCCGATCGTCCTGACTGTCCCATATGACGGTGTAATATCCAGCTTCTTTCAGTCTAACCAATGTCCGCACCTCCTGACCGAGCAAGTTGTAAATCTTCAGGGTGACGTGGATGGACATCTTGCTTCTTGCATCTGGCTTCTCGCCTCCGGCAGGGCGTAGCGGATGGTAGTAACGGGGTTAAAGGGGTTAGGATAGTTCTGGGAGAGGAAAAATTCTGAGGGCAACTCCGGGGGCGTGATCGAAAGGGCCTTGGGCAAAGGCCCACCCATGCTGTCCCCCATCACATAATGACCTCTGGCTACCAGGACGAAGTCTCTGGCCTTATTTCCATCCACAGGATTGGACGAAAAGGAAAGGGTCAAAGTGTCCTGGGGGACCAACTCAGCATACCATTGGTCGATCGCATCCAGTCTGTCTGTGACAGAACCCTCTGTGGAATGGACTGCCGACAGCAGAGAGCACGGCTGGGCATGACTCTGCGCCGGAACCTCCCTCATCAGCCCAGCATAATCGATCTTGTGATGGGCCGTCCAATAGAGCTTCAGCCTCACATCCTTCTCATTCCCCTGAAGATATCCAGACAAGTCCACCAGATCGACTGCCCAATGGGAGCGAGGATGGATCGACCTTACTTCCTCCCATTCACCATCATCTTCAACTTGAACCACAATCGAGGCAGGCAGCTTGATATCCGATACCGCCTTGAATTGAATGTGATTGGCCCCGTTGACTTACAAATTTTAACCCTGTCGGTAAGGTAATTCGTGCCTCATCCGTCGGCTCGTGATCCCGAAGGTCTTTTATGACAGTAAAAGTGGCAGTCACAGCTACAACCTCATTCAACTCAGGGATGGAGGAAAGCGTCACATCAATATCAACAAGACCACAATAACTGTCTGCCCACTCTTGATGATCTCTGATACTGATGTAATCATTGTTTCGGATACTATTACGACTATTGTTTCTGCTATGACCGTGGTTTCTGATAGCGCTATAACCAATATAACCAAGGGAGATGATAAATATGACGGCAGAGGCAAGGATTATTCTTTTCATACCAATTCCTCTTTTAATCGTAAGCAAACATAAACTCTTGAATGGCAAAAATCACTATGCTTTATGAGAGGGGAGAAGAGGGCAAAGACGGCATTAGAAGGTTAAGAATCGGCGAGAGGCAAAGAACAAAAGACCAGATACTAAAGCTGCGGACTCATATCCGAGAAACCTCATGCGCGCTTCGGAAAGCGCGGCTCCAATCGGCGTTCTATTTTCGTCCGAACCTGTATGTGGGGCTGATGAGCTGGATTTCGAGGCGGGCCTCCGGGGGAGGGGCGGTCAACAGGCTGACGCCAACCACCAGCAGTGCCGAGACAATGAAACCGGGGACGAGCTCGTATGTGATGGCCTTCAGGGCCGGGATAAGACGCCAGAAGACGGTCACCGCTGTTCCGGAGAGAAAACCGGCCAGAACTCCCCACCGGGTGATCCTGGACCAGAAGAGGGACAGAATCACCGCCGGACCGAAGGAGGCCCCGAGGCCACCCCAGGCGAAGAGAACGAGCCAGAAGATGAGACCTTTGGCCACCACCCCCAGCCCAATAGCCAAAAGTACGAGAACGAAGACTGTGACCCGGCTGATGGCTACCATCTCAGGCCCCGAAAGGTCCGAGCCCTGTTTGAACAGCCTCTGGTAGATATCCCTGACGGCGCCAGAGGAGGCTACCAAAAGTTGCGAGTCGGCCGTGGACATGATGGCGGCGAAGACGGCCGCCACCGTCAGACCGAAGAAGAGCGGAGGAAAGTGGCTCGCCGCCAAAAAAGTGTACAGATTTTCGGTGTCGGCAGAGGGCAGAATCTCTCTGGCCGGGTAAGTAGCCCGTCCCACTAAGCCGGTCAGTATGGCCCCCCAGGCCATGAGCACGTTCCACACGGTGCCCAGCAGAGCCGACCTTCGGAGCTGGGCCGGGTTCTCCACAGACATGTATCGGACCAAGATGTGAGGGTTGCCCGGAGAGCCGAGGCCAATGCCGATAAAACCTACCAGCCCACCCAGACCCACAGACCAAGGGTCGAGCATGAGAGCGTCGGCCGACCCCAACTGGGCGATTACCCTCTCCAGCCCACCAAACCGGGCGATAGCCACCCACGGCAATACGACCAATCCAATGAGCATGAAGATCGCCTGCAGGACATCGGTCAGAGAGACGGCCAAAAAACCTCCCAGCATCGTGTAGATGAGCACTATCCCGGCCGTGAGCCACAGCCCCTCCATCGGAGAGAGGCCGAAGCTGGAAGAGAATGCCTTGCCCCCAGCAGTCAACTGCGCCGAAACATAGGCGACCATGAAGACGACGATGATGACCGCAGAAACGACCCGCAGAATGTGCCGATTGTCCTTGAATCGCGACTCGAAGAAGTCCGGGAGGGTGATGTCCCCCCTTCTGGCCGTGTAGCGCCGCAGTCGCTTGCCCACGAAGAGGAAAAGAAAAAGCTCCACGAGAATGTACCCCACTACCGCCCACACCGCCGAGACACCGCGCACGTAGGCCAGGCCGCTCACACCGAGGATGAGCCAGGCCGACCTGCCTGAAACCACCGCGCTCAGGGCTACCACGTAATCCTTCATCCTCCGGCCGCCGAGAAAGAAGTCGCCCAAGGAGCCGGAGACAAATTTGGCCGCGAAAATCCCGATGAGAACCATGAAGATCAGATAGCTTACGAACGCCACCAAGGCCACCGGATCGCCAATGTGTGTCCCCTCACCCCCCATTCTCCTCCTCCGCGCATAGAAAATAGAGGGCCACTGCCAGAGCTACGATACAACCCGGTATGCCAAACAGGACGAATACGAGCCAGAAACCCACCAATCTCCTCCTTTCTTCCGGCTGGACTTAATCGCTCCCCCAACGGTCCGCCGGTCTTGATGCCGAGCCAGCCCTATCACTGTCGGAACGGAAGGGAAAGGGTTAGAGGGACAGCCGTAGGCGTCTATTCCAGCGCTTTTCTCAAGGCCTCCTGTTCCCTTTTGTAGACCACCGCTGAAAGCAGGATGCTCACTTCATACAGGAGCACCAGGGGGACGACCATCATCAGTTGAGTGAAAATATCAGGAGGGGTGAGAATGGCCGCGCCGACGGCGATAATCACGACGGCGTATCTCCGGTTCTTGCGCAAAAAGCGCGGGGTCAAAAGACCGATCTTTGTCAGGAAAAGGGAGAGCACTGGCAGCTCAAAGACGATACCGAAGGCCAACATGAGTCTGGTCACAAAACCGATGTAGCGGCCCACATCCAATTGCGGCTCGATATCCGGGGTGGCCAGACCGAGCAAAAATTTTAGACCGAAGGGGACGATCAAAAAATAGGCGAACCCGCTGCCGGCGAGGAAACAGACCATGGTCAAAAGAATGATCGGAAACACGTATCTTCTCTCTTGAGGGTACAGGCCGGGAACAATGAAGGCATACGTCTGGTAGACGACGACCGGGAGAGCGATGATGAGACCGCAGGCGAACGAAATGACGATCCGAACGAAAAACATGCCGGTGGGGGAGAGAAAGATCAGTTTCGGAACAGGTTTGATTGCATGCACCGGGAAGGTCAAAAAGTCTAAAATGTGACCGGAGAAGATGAAGCAGACGATGGCCCCGACGGCTATTGCCGCCAGCGATTTGATCAGACGCCATCTCAGCTCCTCGAGGTGGTCTAAAAAAGACATCTCCTTGGAGGTCTTCTCCTCCTCGCTACTTTTCTGGAGAACCATAGTCAACGGATGGCAGACATAGCTGAGAGACAGTACAGACCATTGTCAGGTGACGGCTCTTGGCCCTCTTACAACGTAGCTCTGGGTGGGGCACTTTTTGACAGCGTTATCGAGATCGCCCTCTATGGTATAGTCGATCACGGGGAGGTTCCCCTTCATCCGGATGGCCCCTGACGGGGTGACCTTGGGGCTGGCACACAGGGTACATCCTGTGCACCCTACGGTGCAGATTTTCTTGACCGCTTTGCCCCGATCCTGGGAGACGCAGCCGAGATAGACTTTGGCGCTCTTGGGTATGAGCTGCATAATCCCCCGGGGGCAGGCCTGGACGCAGAGCCCGCAGGCTGTGCACTTCTCCTCAAGGACAACGGGCAGCCTGTCGTCGCCCATGACCAGTGCCTCGTAGGGGCAGGCTCGGACGCAGTCGCCGAGGCCCAAGCATCCGTACTGACAGGCCTTCGAACCGCCGGCGATCAATTCGGCGGCCCCACAGTCTTCGAGGCCCTCGTAGCGGCATTTCTCCTTGGCCTCTCTTCGGCCGCCTTGGCACTGCACAGAGGCCACTTCCGGGACCACTTCTCCCACCTGGACACCCATGATCTCGGCGATCTTTTGGGCCACCTCCGGCCCACCGGGCCTACAGGCTGTAATGAGCACCCGAGCTCCGACGACGGCCTCGGCAAACCCCGAACATCCGGGACACCCGCAGGCGCCACAGTTGGTTCCAGGCAAGGCGTCGAGAACCTGCTCAATCTTCGGATCGACGGAGACGGCAAACCGCTTCGAGGCAAAAGCCAATCCAAAGCCGAACAGAAGGCCCAGTCCGCCCAGAGAGAGGAGGGCGTAGAAGAGACTGACAGGCATCTCCATTCACCCCCAGAGTGTGTTCCTACAGCTTCACCAATCCGGTAAATCCGAGAAAAACGATGGCCAACAGGCCAGCCACGACGAGGGCTATCGGTGTCCCCCTCAGGGGTCCCGGCACATCCGCGAACTCAAGCCGCTCGCGGATGCCCGACATTATGATCAAGGCAATGGTGAAGCCGATGCCGGCTCCGACGGCGAAGACGACAGACCTGATGAAGTCATACCCCTTGATCACATTGAGCAGAGCCAACCCTAAGATGGCGCAGTTGGTAGTGATCAGCGGAAGATAAATTCCCAGGCCCTTGTAAAGGGCCGGACTCACCTTGCGCAGAAAGGTCTCCACCAGTTGCACCAGAGAGGCGATAATGAGAATGAAGGAGACAATCTGCAGAAACCCGAGGCCGAGAGGGATCAGGATGAAATGGTAGATGAGGAACGTGCCGACTGCGGCCAACGTCATGACAAAGATGACGGCCATCCCCATGCCGAGGGCCGTATCGGTCTTCTTGGACACCCCCAGAAAGGGGCAGATGCCCAAAAATCTGGCCAGCACGAAGTTGTTGACCAGAGCAGCGCCGATAAAGATGACTACCAATTCAGCCATCTCTAAGTCTCCTCCTTCTTTGTGAGCTTATTCATCAATCCCAAAAGGAGCCCTAAGGCCAGGAATGCTCCGGGGGGAAGAATCATTATGAGCGCCGGTTCGTAGTCAGGGCCGAGGACCCTCAGCCCAAAGATGGTCCCGTAGCCAAAGATCTCACGCACCGCACCCAAAACGATGAGCGCCAGCGTGAACCCCACCCCCATTCCCAGCCCATCGAAGAGCGAGTTGACCACAGGCCGCTTGGAGGCGAAGGCCTCGGCGCGGCCGAGAATGATGCAGTTGACCACAATGAGGGGCACAAAAAGCCCCAACACCCGGTGCAGTTCCAGGAAGAAGGCGTGCATGGTCATATCGATGATGGTCACAAAGGAGGCGATGACGACGATGAACACAGGAATGCGCACCCGGGCCGGAATGAGCTTGCGCAGGGCGGCGATGACCAGGTTCGATCCGACCAGGACAGCCGCGGTGGCCAAGCCCATGGCCAAGCCGTTCTTTGCCTCATTGGTCACCGCCAGGGCCGGGCACATGCCTAAGACCAGACGCAACAGCGGATTCTCATCAATAATCCCTTTGCTAAAATCTCTCCACAGCCTCATTGTGGTTCGCTCTCCTCTGCCGGGGGTGGGCCGACGAGTTCCGCCTGGAACCGCTGGAAGAGGTGGAGCCCTTCGCTCACCGCTCTGGTTACCCCTCGGGGTGAGATCGTGGCCCCGGATATGGCCTCAATATCCCCGCCGTCCTTGTCCACGGCCAGGTTTCCTGCCACCAGCTTCGCGCTTCTCAGCGACTTACCTTTAAACTGTTCAGTAAAGCTGGGCCTCTCAATATTGGCCCCCAACCCGGGCGTCTCGAAATGGCCGGGCAGAATGAAGATGTTGCTGATCCGACCGTCCACATCGATGCCCATCATAACATGGATAAAACCGCCGTACCCCTCCCCCTTCCGGGAGAAAGCCACCCCAGTGATCTGATCGCCCATCTTACCCAGATAGACCTTTAAGCTCTCAGGACGGCCGCGGGCGTCGGTGGAGACCAGGATCGTTCTCGTATCCTGGACCGGATCGTTGTCAAAGGGCGGCAGCACCGATCGGATGGCCTTCATGGTGGCCATCCACTCCTGCTGCCTGATACGATCTGCCGTCAAAAAATTGACCAGGGAAAGGGCCAAGGCCGCTCCCAAGCAGACGGCTGTCAGGGCAACAATCAATGGGGTCAACGACTTCATCGGGCTCTCCAAAACTTATGCTCCAAAACGTTTCGGCCTGGTCCACCGGTCGATGAGAGGCGTAAAGCCGTTCATCAACAGGATCGAATAGGAGACCCCCTCAGGGTATCCGCCCCAGAGGCGAATGACCACCGTCAGAAAGCCGCACCCGATACCGAAGATGTATCTTCCCTTTACCGTCACCGGTGTCGTCACCATATCCGTGGCCATGAAAAAGGCGCCGAGAACGAGCCCGCCGGCCAGAACGTGGAAGAGGGGGTCACCGCTGAAGGCCGCCCCTGTTCCACTGAAGATCCACGTCAGCAGGGCCACAGAGGCAATATAGAGGAGCGGTATCCGCCAATCAATATATTTCTTATAAAGAAGATAGGCAGCCCCTAAGAGCAGGAGAACCGCGGATGTCTCACCGATGCACCCGCTCACATTTCCCCAGAAGAGATTGCCGGAGGCGGTGGAGAGCTGTTCGATCGCCTCCCTGGCCTGAGTGATCTTGTCCGCAGTTGCACCCGGGTCGGCCAAGGCTCGGTGAGCCTCCTTCAACAGATTGAGCGGCGTGGCCCGGGTGACCGTATCGAATCCCGTCATGGTGCCCGAAGTGGTCGGAATCCAATCGGTAGTCATGTGCACCGGCCACGAGGCCAGCAGAAAAGCTCGACCGAGCAGAGCCGGATTGAGGGGATTGTACCCCAGCCCTCCGAAGACCATCTTGCCTATGGCTATGGCGAAGGCCGATCCCACCGCTGGCATCCAATAGGGGACCCCGCCCGGCAGATTGAAGGCCAGAAGGGTGCCGGTGATGATGGCACTGCCGTCGGTGACGGTGACCGGCCGGCCCATCACTTTCTGGAGCAGAGCCTCCGTCATCACGGCCGTAGCAACGGCAATGAGGATCAACCACAAGGCCCGAAACCCGAAAAAGTAGACCGACCCGACCAAAGCCGGTAGAAGGGCGATGAGGACCGAATACATTATTCTCGGCACCGAGACATCGTCCCTGATGTGGGGAGAGGAGGAGACGAGAAGGAGCCGGCCGGCTCTTTCCTCCCCACCCCCTGTCGATTTCAAGCCCTCAGTGGATACCTCTTGGCCGTTCGTCCCTCTCATCCGGCTTTCCTCTCCGCGGCCATAATCTCGGCCTTGCCAAACTTAAACAGATGGACCAGATTGATCTTTGACGGGCACACGTATGCGCAGCACCCGCACTCGATGCAATCTTGGAGACCGTTGTCCCTGGCCTCATCGAAGCGTTCTTTCTCCACCAATTTCCCCAGGGTGGTGGGCACCAAGTTCATCGGACAGGCATCCACGCATCTGGCGCAGGAGATGCAGGTTCGGGCCCTGCCGATGGAGGCACCCTTTTCGTCGACCACAACGATTCCGGACGTCCCCTTAATCACCGGCACCTGGTCGGTGTCCTGGGCCAGGCCCATCATCGGACCGCCCATGACCAGTTTGCCCACCTCTCCCCGGTACCCGCCGCAGGCGTCGATGAGCTCACTGAAGGGCGTACCGATGCGGACGCGGAGGTTTTTAGGCTCCGTGACTCCAGGGCCTGTCACTGTGACGACCCGCTCAATGAGCGGCTTTCGCTGGGTGACGGCATCGTGAACGGCCTTGGCCGTCCCCACATTATGGACCAGACAGGCCACGTCCATGGGCAGCCCCCCCGGGGGCACTTCCCGGCCGGTGAGCGCCTTGATGAGCTGCTTCTCCGCCCCCTGGGGATATTTAACAGGAAGCTTCACCAGGGATATGTTGTTCTCTGCTTTGATCAAGGCTGAGAGTGCCTTCACCGCGTCCGGTTTGTTGGCCTCAATGGCCACAACCCCTCGCTTCACCCCCAATATTCTCATAACGAGCTTGAATCCGTAGAGAATCTCCTCCGGCTGCTCCAACATCAGTCGATGGTCGGCGGTGAGATACGGTTCACATTCTGCCCCGTTGAGGATGGCGATCTCGATGGGCTTATCCGGGGGAGGCGACAGCTTCACGTGGGTGGGAAAGGCAGCCCCACCCATCCCCGCCAAGCCAGCCTGCTGGATCATACCCACTAAGTCCTTCGGGCTCAATTGATCGATACTCTCCTGGGGTCGGATTGAATCGTCCCACACATCGACACCTTCCCCCTCAATGACTACCGAGACCACCTTGCTGCCCAGGGGATGGTCCATGGGCTCCACAGCCGTCACCTTCCCTGTAATGGAAGCGTGGGAAGGGACGGAGACAAAGCCCTTGGCTTCGCTGATGGGCTGGCCGGTCCTCACCTCGTCGCCTTTCTTGACAATCGCCTCAGAGGGGGCCCCCAAGTGTTGCTGCAGGGGAACGACCACCCGCTGCACCATTTCCAGGTCCACGATCGGCTTCGATTCGGTGAACTGCTTCCATTCAGGAGGATGGGCCCCGCCCTTAAAGGTTCGTCTCAACATATCCCTGTGCGCTTACGTTGATCAAAAATGAACCACCACTTCCCCTAAAAGGAGATTCAAATAAATACATTTTCTCTCCCTTTGTCAAGATAATATATGTGAAAAAGTTTCAGAGGGGGGAAAGATGGCTTTCCCCAAAATAGCGGTTAAAAAGAGTTGACTTTCGGTGTGCAGTGCACTATATTATGGGGCACATCTCACAAAGGAGGTGATAATATGGCCAGAGTTATCAAACGGTACGTCAACAGAAGGTTGTACGACACGGAGCAGAAGAGGCAGATCACGCTGGA
>JBHIER010000041.1:0-12510 GCA_046760705.1 bacterium | reverse complement strand
GATGAGCACGTCAATCCCGCGGGCCAGGGCTGCGTTGAGGGAGTCGAAGACCACCGAAGCTGGGTCGGCCCCGGGCTGGTGGCGGACCACATCGGCTCCAGCCCGCTCGGCCCAGATCTCCAACTGCTCGATGGCCGCAGCGCGAAAAGTGTCCGCCGCCGCCAGAAGCACCTTCTTGCCCTGGCTCCTAAATCGATAGGCCAGCTTGCCAATGGTGGTCGTCTTCCCGGTGCCGTTCACCCCGACCATCAGGATGACGTGAGGACAAGTTGTGGGCCGCGGGAGATGAGAGCTCGGGGGCAAAGACTCCGATGTGAGGATGGTGCTGATCTGGTCTTTGAGCAACGGTATGATTTTCTCCGGATCGCTCAGCTTTCCCCTGCGGAGGCGCTCTCGGATGTTCTCGATGATCCTGGAGGTCATGGACACGCCCACATCGGCCTGGATGAGGATCTTCTCCACCTCATCGATCAGACCGGCATCCATCCTCTCCCGCCCGGTGACCACATCGCTGATCCGCCCCACCAGACCCTGCCGAGTCTTGATCAACCCATCCCTCAATCGCCTTACAAACCCCATGTCGAGTCAATCTCCTTTCAATACCTCGCGATGAGCCTTCGGGTCAGATTGCTTTCCCCTGGATCAAGCCCCGGGGATAGAAAGTTATCCAACCGGGCAAGCCTGCCCCGGTGATAGGCGTGATAGGCCGGGGTCCGGGGTCGCAATGACACATTGTCAGAAAGGATTTTTGGTCAGCCTCTAAGTAAAAAAAGCAACCCCAGTTGGCCGTATTATAAATATAGTCGTTATTTCAGGACCGTCAAGCGGAATCAGAAGTCGGTTCAGGCCGCCTCCCCTAATTGACGGCTCTTTCAAAATAAGTAAACGCTTTTCGGGCAAATGTTGCAACCGACTTCGAGATTTGAATTTCAAAGAGCTGTAAAAGAGACAAAAACCGAATATCATTCGATCTGTCGCCATGCTCTTTGGACAATTATATTGAAGCAGGATTGGCAGCACAAGCGAGAACGCTTTATCATTTAGAAGTCAAGCCTGTTCATCGTTCAAGGTTTGACCGACATGCGAAGTTGGCGAACGAAGTGAGCAAATTTGGGCGAAGTGAAACGAGGCCGTATGTCCGCTGTTAAGTGACCGAGCGGAGCGAGGCAAGGCAACGAAGTTGCCGCAGAGTGTCCGCCGTCGCATGTAAATAGGCCATTATTCTTCTATCTCCATTAACATTTTCTCAAATTTAGGTTTAAGCTTGGGTGTCGCCAATTTCCCTTTTCATACGTATACAACCTCTCTCAATATCTGTTTACCAATCCTGGGTTTCAACACAGATCTTTCAACCAAATCAACCTTTACCCCAAGCAAATCGCTGAGATAATTTTCTAATTCAACAAATTCTAAAAGACTAATCTTTGCGTCAGGCATAAATTCCACTAAAATATCAAGATCGCTTTTTTCTTTATCCTCTCCTCTTAAATAAGAACCGAAGATTCCAATCTCCCTAACTCCGTACTTTTCTTTGAGTTCTTTTTCATGTTTTTTGAGGATTTTCTTTATCTCATCAAGCGATTTTCTCATTTCCATTCACCTCATTATTTTATTCTAACCCTCGGTTTTAAATCTTTTCAAGGCGACGGCGGGAATCCCTATCAATTGGAACAACTTTCAATCCATGGTTTTTAGCTATGGTGTATTGATAAGCATCATTAAAATCTGAATTCAAGCTTTCCTTGACATTTACAACTTCTCTATACAGTTCTATCGGCAGAGACAGCAGTTTGGTGTTAGGCATAATATCTTCAACAAATTTCTGAAAAATGCCATCCTTATCGTATCTGAATAAGATTACACCAATGGAGTGCAAAGAAGAATCTGTTATGTTAGGATTTGCGATGTCATTCTCAATGAACTTCTTAGAATCTTCCTTCTTCTTCTGTTTCAGGAGTATTTCTAAAAATATATTCCTCTCCACTAAAAACATTATCGCCACTGCTCCCGCATTCTCACCTCGATTTCCCTTTCAAGCATCATCTTCCATCTTATTTAAAGGATGTCGCCTAACGTTTGGCGGACATGTGAAGTTCGGCTTTGCCGAATTTGGGCGGAGCGAAGCGTAGCCGTATCTCGGCTGTTAGGCGACGTTGCCACAAGGAACACTTCTATCATTGGCATCTCTGGAGACCTCGGATTTGGAATGAGTTTTCTCGTGCTTGGCTCAATTATCAAATCCAACCTCTCAAGCACTATCTGGCCAACGAGAGGCCGCGCTTCATCATTTTCAGGCAAGACATCAAAATTTCCCACCCGCCCTTTCAGTTCCAATCTGACCACACCATACACCTCCTTCCCCTCCACCCTCCCATCTCCATATTTTACTTTTACTTTTACATTCTCAATTTTCTCCAAACCAAGCTCCTTTACCAATTTCTTAGGTAATACCACCATGGTTGCACCCGTATCAATGACTGCATCTACACGAATTTTGCGCTTATTTACCCATTCTATTGGAGAGGGGAGCTTAGGTGAACTACAATATATTTACCCTTCTCTATTTCTCTTACTGCTATGCATTCCCCCATCTTACCCTCATAAATTGCCTCTGGCTCCTCTTTTGGGCATTGGCGGGCGTGGGTGGGTCTTATTCTCATTCCAGAATAGGAGAAAGAGAGATTTTTATTTTTCCTGTCTTCTCTCTTGTGCGGGCAAGACGGAAGGACACTTTGAAGGAGTTTGAAACAGTCATTAAGATGGCTCCTCGAATGTGACCGACACCAATTTTGACACGCCTTCCTCCTCCATAGTCACCCCGTAGAGGCGGTCGGCGGCCTCCATGGTCTTCTTATTGTGGGTGACGACGATAAACTGGGTCGATTTTGAAAACTCCTTGAGCGTGGCCGTAAATCGGTCAATATTGGCATCGTCGAGAGGAGCATCGATCTCATCCAGAATACAGAAGGGGCTCGGTTTGACCAGATAGATGGCGAAGAGGAGGGCTATGGCCGTCAGGGTCTTCTCGCCCCCTGAAAAGGCGTCGATGCTGCCCGGAATTGTGCCCCGGGTACAGGCCCTGATCTCAATGTCCGCTTCCAAGGGGTCAACCCCGGGGGTCAACATCAGGTTCGCTTGTCCGCTTCCAAAGAACTGAAGGAACGTACTCCGGAAATTCTTCCGAATGAGCCCGAAGGTTTTGGCGAACCGTTTTCGGGCAGTCTTGTTAATCTCGGTGATGGTCTGCTTCAGGGATTCCTTGGCCTCAAGCAGATCGTTCCGCTGCGCGGTGAGAAATTGGTACCGCTCGTTCTCCTCCTCGTACTCCTGGAGGGCAAGCAGATTGACCGGCCCCAACTGTCTGATTCTCTCCTTCAGCCGTTCGATGGTCTGCTGAGCGTTTTCCAGATCAACCTCCTCCGACTGCTCCACCACGTCGATGTCCACCCCGTATTCCTCCTGGATCCGTTCCCTTCGGCTCCGGGCCCGGTGATCCAGGTCAGATATCCTCATCTCAAGTTCGTGGACTTTTTCTCTTGTCTCTTGCTCGCAGGTCCGCCATTGCCCGATCTCCTTCTCGATCCCTTCGATGGAACGTTCCAGTCCACCGTGAGCCTCCCCCAGCCTGCGTACCCTCTCTTCCAGATCCGCCCTGTTTTGGCGCAGCCCTTCCAACTCTGACCCCTTTTGGCCCGCACTCTCATCCAGTTGGGAAATTTCGCTCTTCGCCTGGCCTGTCTCCTTCCCCTTCCGTTGCAAGGTTCCTCTGATCTCCTTTTCGATCTCTTCCAGCCGACTGAGGTCGTCCTTAAGTTGGTTGCAGCGCCATTGGAGACTGACCACCTTCAGGTTAAGTTCCTGGACCGCTTTTGCCTTGGCCTCTTTTTCGGCTTCAAAACCGCTCAACTCTGAACGCAACTGTTCCACCACGGACTCGGCATCCTTCTTCTCCTTTCCGATCTCACCCAGTTGCTCTTCGGCCGATCGAATCTCTTCGGCCAGTTTTGCAGTTCGAAGCTCTGCCTCCTTTTGGGCACTGTCGATGGATTGAAGTTTTTGATCCAGACCGGCCTTCTCCAACTCCAACCTTCCGACCTGTTTCTCCAACTCCAGAAGGGCGATTCGGTCTTTTTCGATCAGGGTATCTAAGGATTGAATCTCCTGGATGGCACAGTCGCAACTGGCCCTCACCTCCTCCTGACGCGTCTTCTTCCGGGCGAAGGCAGCTTCGAGCCCTCCCAGCCGGGAGCGGAGCTTCCCGGCTTCTGCTCTGCGCCCGATCAACCCCTCCCCTACCCCTTCAGTTCCACCACCTCCAATTACGCCGGCTCGGACGATCTCACCCTTCAGAGTGACGATCACCGGCCCGTTCTCCAGGGACATCCTCTCCCGGAGGCTCCGCCCCAGCTTGAGGGCGCTCTCCAGGTCCTCGACGATGAGGACATCTCGCAGGAGAAACTCCTTGGCCCTCTGAAATTCCGGCGGACACGAGACGAAATCCTTGGCCCAGCCCACAGTGCCCTCCCCCTGAAAGGTGATCCGATCTGACCTTTCAGATGTCGGTGAGGGAATGGAATCCAGGGGCAGAAAGAAGGCCCGCCCCTGCCCGTCTCTGTTGAGGAGATTCAGGGCCTCGAGAGCCGCCGTCTCACTCTCCGTAAGGACATATTGAGCGGCGCTTCCCAAAGCCGCCTCAAGAGCCTTCACATATTGGGGCTGTATGGCGATGACCTCTCCGAAGACTCCCCGAATCCCTCGGAGCTCATCGGCCCGGGCCAGCAGAAACCTCACTCCAACCCCATACCCTTCCCTCTCGGTGAGCAGTTGCTCCACTACACCCAACCGGGCTTGCAGCGAGGCGACCTCAGCAGCCAACCCCCTCAACTCCTCATCGCCGCTCTTCTGCTCTTCCTCAATGGCCTGGAGGCTTTTTTTGACCCCATCCCTTCTGGCCATCTTCTCTTGCAACGCATCCCTCGCCCTCTCCAGGTCCTCGATCAACCGGTCAACCGTACGCTCCAGTTCTCCAGCCCTTCTTCGAGCCAACCTCCTCTCCTCCCCCAGCTCCTGCCCTCTCGAAGAGAGAGAGCGCAACTGGGCCCTCAAGTGATCCAGCTCTTTGGCCTTCTCAGCGCAGGAGGGGAGCAATTCAGCGATTCTCCTCTCCTGCTGAGCGGCGGTGATCTTACGCTGCACGTAGGCCTTATCACTCTCGGACAGGGTCTGTTCGCTCTCCTGATGTTCCTTCTTGAGCTCGGCCAGATCCTGGGTGGCCTTCCTCAATTCATGCCCAGACTTTTTTCTCTGATTTCGAACCACTCCAAGGCGCTGCTTCAACCCCTTCACTTCCTCTTCGTTCCGGCCGATCCGTTCCTCCAGCGACCGCCTTCTCTCCCGACAGACGGAGAGGTGTTCTTCTGCCTTGTGGATTTTATCGGTGCACCCCTGGATCTGGCTCTGGAGGTGTGTCTGCTCCCTCGATTGGTCCGCGTATTGGGCTCTGAATCGCTGAAGTTCGTCCTCTTTGGTAGCAATAATCTCCGCAGCTTCTACCTGCTCCTCTCTCAGCCGAGCCAACTTCTCCTGGAGAGGGGCCAGTTGCTCCAAGATCGCTTCGCGGTCCCGTCGGGCCGAGGCGATCTCGAGACGTTTCAACCGCTGCTGGTAGGTTTCGTATCGCCGGGCCTTGCCCACCTGGTATTTAAGGCTTCGCACCTTCTTCTCCACCTCGGAAACGATATCATTGATCCGCACCAGATCCGCCTCCGTGGCCCTGAGCTTATTTGTGGCCTCGTGACGGCGAGCCTTGTACTTCATCACTCCCGAGGCTTCATCAAAGAGGCGACGCCTGGCCTCGGCCCGGTCGCTCAGAATGTCATCCACCATACTCAACTCGATGACCGAGTAAGCGTGGGCACCCATCCCTGTATCGAGGAAGAGATCGATGATGTCCCTCAGCCGACAGGGAGCCCTGTTCAGCAAATAACCGCTCTCCCCGGAACGGAAAAGGCGCCGGGTGACCTGGACTTGGGAGAATTCTACCGGCAGAATGTTTTTCGTATTATCGATCGTCAGCGATACCTCGGCCATACCCAGAGGTTTACGGCCGTTGGAGCCGTTGAAGATCACCTCCTCCATCCTGTCAGTGCGGAGGGTAGTGGTGCGCTGTTCACCCAGGACCCAGCGGATGGCGTCCACCAAGTTCGTCTTCCCGCAGCCGTTCGGGCCAACAATGGCCGTTATCCCATCCCCAAATTTGAGACTCAGCTTCTGGCCGAAGGATTTGAATCCAACAATCTCCAATTCCGAGAGGTACATTCTTCTCAACTCCTCAGCATAATACAACACATTGCGTACATTCAGATTTCAAAATACAATCCATAGTGTCTGAAGTCAAGCATTTTTTTCACCAAGGGGGTAAAAATGGGAAATTGCAAAAGGTGAGGATCTTTTCAATTGTTGAGGTGTGACAGCCCCTCCTCCAAAAAATCCTTGACCTGAGGGCTCCCTTGAATTATACTTTAGATGTGACCGATGGTCGAGCCATGGTATCCGTTGCAACTCACCAGATGGCATTGGAGCAAGATCATGCGTTGTAAAGTTCTGACGATAACGGTTGTGGTGGCTCTCTTCCTGGCTGCCACTTCGCCCACAGTTTTTCCCTCTGACATCGACTCGAAGGCGGGCACGGCGGGGTATGGGTTCTTAAAGATCGGGGCCGGAGCCCGGGCCGTGGGCATGGGCAACGCCTTTGCCGGAGTGAGGGGTGATATCCACTGTTCCTACTGGAACCCGGCCGGGCTGGCCTGGATCGAAGACCGGCAGGCCACGACCACCTATCTCAACTACCTTTTAGATATCCAGTCCGGCTACATCGGTTACGCCCAGCCTTACAGAAATTTAGGTGTCTTCTCCATCACCCTCCAGTACATGAACTTCGGCAGCTTCGACAAGACCGACGTTTCCGGAGAGACTCTGGGCACCTTCGGGGCCAGCGACGTGGCCATCGGGCTGAGCTACGGTCAGGCTGTGACCGAAGAGATGTCCGTGGGTGCCACCTTCTACCCATTGATCCGCGAGAGCATCGACGACTATTCGGCCCTGGCCGTGGCCTTCAGTTTAGGTCTCCAGTACCACCTGCCCCTGGAGGCGGGTTTGACCGTGGGGGCAACCGCGCAAAACGTGGGAGCTACGTTGAACGGCTTCACCAGCGACTACAAGGACGATCTGCCGATGAACCTTAGGCTCGGCGGTGGCCTCAGACTGGCCCACTTACCGCTGTTGATCGGTCTTGATATAAACAAAGCGACGGATCAAGGGCTGAGATTCAATCTGGGGGGTGAATTGACCCCAAATAACCTGCTCATTTTCCGGGCCGGATACAGATTCAACAGTTCAGATCTCAAAGTGGGCACAAGCAAGGACGATTACGTGGGCGTCACTGGGGGGATCGGGTTTCACCTTCGAACGTACACCGTCGATTACGCCCTCTCCTCCTTCGGGGAGCTTGGCCTCGTTCACCGCATCACCATAAGTGCAGGTCTGTAATTCCTCTTTTCGTCTTGAATCTTGCAACTATTCAGCCATGCACTGTCATTCCGGCTGAAGCAGAGCGGAATGCCGGAATCTCCATAGTTTGAAACATTCAGGTCAACCGTTTTCGTACCTCTAAGCCTACTGTGGCTGCGAGAAAAGACTTGACCGTTGCACCTGGCAGGAGAACCAACAAACCTACTTTTAGTGTCTGAATCAAACTCAGATCTTTTCCAAGAAAAAGATTTGTACACGTCCAGAGATAGACGAGGCCGAAGAGATAGACGATTGCCAGGCCGCAAGAGGACGCCACGAGAAAACGGGAAAATTTCACCTCCGGCCGTCTCTCAGTCAGAAGACCGACCACGTATGCGGCCGGGGCAAATCCGAGGAGGTAGCCGAAAGTCGGTTGCAACACATAGCCCACTCCCCCACCCCGGGCAAATATTGGCACCCCTACAAGACCCAGGGCTAAATAGATAGCCTGACTCAATGTTCCGAGCCGCGGTCCCAGGAGCATCCCCGCCAACAGGACAAAGAAGGTCTGTAAGGTAAAGGGAACGTACGGCATGGGGATTTCGAGCCTGGCCCCCACCCCGGTCAAGGCCACAAAGAGGGCCACCAGAACGAGATGCCTCGTTGGTGTTTTTTGTTTCGTCTCCAGGGGATTATGGACCATCGTCTTACGCTGCTGATCTCTTACCGGTGGCTTGTCGGAATCTTGTCCCATCACATCTTTCGGACGGAGATGAACCCTGTCCACGCTGCCCGTGTGTCGGGGCGGACGTCTCTGTCCGCCCAAATGCGGAGGTGCCTGCCCTATTATTTGGACTGCGAGACCTTAGCTTCGCCTTTGTGTGGCAACACCAGTTCCGCGACCGGCTGAAGGGATAAATCCTTATTTCGAAAATTGTTCCCTTCAAAGGTACTAATTTACCGAAACAGCCTGAACGAGATTGAAAGCTCCTCTTTTCACCCGATAGGTCGAGAGAATTGTGCTTTGCAGGCATGCGCCGCTCGGGTCCAGGAACTCCACAGTAATGTCGTACGTTCCCGCGTCAATCTCGAAATCTCTCACAAGGACTCTGCCTGGAAGCAGGCGAGAACAGCGCAGGTCAGCATTCTCAGTGATATCTGTGCCAACGTCGATGGCCGCCTTTTTCAGCCACCGGGTCAGCCTGTTCTCCGTCTTCTCGTCTGCTTTCTCCTTGAGCTTATGGGCAGCCAGTCCCTTGGCGATGGCTCGGGCGACAGAGCGGATGTAGATGAGCGACTTCTTCGCCTCAAAGGTCTCCTCAGCCACTTTTCCCACATCCTCCAAGAGCCCCAATTCACCAATCGATTCGCCATCAACGAAAACCCTGACTCGACTGATAAGAGATGGCCGTGATCCGATGACGGGAATGGCGAATTTGAAATAGTAATCTTCCGACACTGGAAGGGCAAAGTGTCCGTACTCGGTGTCCCCTCTTCCCGGGCCGTCGTACAGGACCTGAACCAGATCGAGATCCTTGTCCGTTCTGATCCGAAGGTTCAAGGCCTCTTTGACCGGAGAGAGACCTGCCAGGGCTACGACGCTCATTATCGCTTTCTCTGGGGAACTGTACTGCACATCGGGCATCTCGAAGTCGTACACATGGGGTTGGGCCGCAAAGGCATTCCGAAGCATATCATAATCGATCCTCGCATCGTCCATGAGGCCATCAGCGGCATACATGTGCATGCTCAAGTACCGCGCAAAAGCATCGTTGTGAAACCTGACTTTCTTGACGTCGTAGGAGATATCGACATATTCCCCACCGTCGGGTGAACCCTGTTGCAGCTCATGGGCAGCTTGCGCGTACTTCTGCTCCAGCAGTTCGAGTTTCAGATTCGCCCGTCTGATTTCAACGAAGGCTTTATCGAATTGGTTCAGCGACCGAAAAGTGAGGGCCTTGATGAGGTTGGTGTAAAGGATTTCGTAGTCCTCGCCAGCGTATTCGAGGAGATTGTCGTTCAGCAGAAGCGAGGCCGCAGCGCGGGAGATGCTCTTTGTGAACAGTTCTTCTGCGGCATCCTCGGCTAAAGAGAGCTTTTCATTGCTGAGCTCGTAGTGGGAAGCGTAGAAATGGGCCAGACCGGCATCAATGTAATAGAGAAGCCGGTCCTTGTTGGTGAACTTATTCGATTCCCTGGCCGCTTCGATCTTCTGAACCGCGGCCTCATAGTTGCCGGACTGGAGCTCTGCGGTTATCGGCTCATAGAAACCCTTCCGAGTGGCCAGGGAACTGCATCGTGCAAGAGAGAGAGCAGACAGTAAACACCAGAGACATATGAGTCTAAAGTGTGCGAATCGCACCCCGTGCCTACCACTTCGTTTTGCCCTGGGAGATTTCCTTCTTAACCTTTTTCGTACCAATCCAGACTTTCTCGTTCGACTCGATGTCTATCAGTTCGAGATCTGTCTGATAAAAGATCACCCTAATGCCTTCAATCTGATCGGTCACCGACTTGATCGCTCCGACCAGCAGAAAATCCGCTCCTGTCTCCTCCCGGAATCTCTTGACAGTTTCCCGGGAGGCGTAGTCGATCTGATCGAGTCGCTCTTCGCGCAGCTCGTCCCGCTGAATGGGGCTGGCGACAAACCTCACCTTACCGGAGTTGAGCAACTCACGTTCGAAATCGGTGGTGAACGTCTCCGTGTCGATATGCTCGGAGCTTTTGTTTCTGATCGTCCCGACTGTAACGACTGGCTTGGAACCTTTGGCGGCGATGAAATCGGTCAGCCAGGGTCTTGAGAAGCAGTCGGCGATCATCTCCTCGGCCACCAATCGGGCATCGGTATCGTTCCACCTGCCACTCAGATCGGTCACCGTTTCCGTATCTAAGCGCGTGACCTGCCTTTGCGAACTGCAAGCAAAGAGCAACCCTGCTACGAGAGCGACTACTGCAATCCTTTTCATCTTCTCTCCTTTCTTTAGGTGGTCAACTCCTCCACTCCTCATTTAGGCTTTTACCTCCCATTCAGCTATGCCGATTGCAGTATAACACGTCTTCCTCCATTTGTCAAGGAAAATCTTGAGGCCATCGTTTTTTCTATACTTTTTCGACACCGTAACTCTTAACTAACTGAAGCTGTCTCCAATGCCTCGTAGCATCAAAAGGGGTTGAAACGAGGATGCGTACGAGACTGGCTAACCAGAAAGTATAACTATCCAAACAACCTAACGCAACGTGCCCTCGTAGTGGGTGGTGAGCTGGCGTTTTCTCACCTCCGGGTTGCTGTAGTCGGGCAGGATCATGGGCGCAATGCGGTCCGGCTCGACTCCGGCCTCGTCAAGCTCCTTGTTGTACTTCTTCACATGATCGAGATTCAACCTCCCATCAGCGGCAGCGCTTTCTTTAGCATAGATGGCTGCATTCTCTCCAGCAATTCTGCCGAACACAGTCACATCGAGAAGGGAATTGCCCATGAGTCTGTTCTCGCCGTGAACACCGCCCGAGACCTCACCAGCCACATAGAGCCCTGGAACAGTGGTCTCGCATTTGGAGTTGATCTCCAGACCTCCGTTCTGATAGTGAAGCGTAGGATAGATGAGCATCGGCTCCTTGGATAAATCGATCTCGTAGCGATTGAAGATCTTCCATTTCCCGGGGAACTCCTTTCTCACTGTCCCCTCTCCGGCGAGCAGATCGATCATGGGTGAATCGAGCCACACCCCGAGCTTGCCCGTAGGAGTTTGAACGCCCTTGCCAATCTCGGGCGAACACTCCCGAATGATGGAGGCCGACTCCACGTCCCTGGGTTCCCGTTCGTAGACGAATTGCTCCCCATCAATGTTGACCAGATTTGCCCCGGCCCCGCGGAACTTCTCCGTAATGAGCAGACCTTCGGCCTGTTCAGGGAAGACAGCCCCGGTAGGATGGTACTGCACGGTGTGAAGGAACGAGATTTTCACCCCGGCCCGGTATCCAAGCACCACCCCGTCGCCTGTGGCACCGTAGTGGTTGGTGGTCATAAAATCCTGAATATGGAGCCGACCCGATCCACCAGTGGCCAATACGGTCGCCTTAGCTTTGACCAAAAGGTACTCTTCGGTCTCCAGATTGTAGAGAACAGCCCCTGCACAGTGGCCTTTATCGTTCAAAAGCAGTTCCACAGCCGGACAAAACTCCAGAACTTTGATCTCTTCGGCCCGATTTCTGGCCTCATCCCGAAGGGTGCGCATGATCTCCGCTCCGGTGATGTCTCCGGCATAATGCATCCGCTTTCGAGAGGTACCGCCGCCGTGCATCGACTTCAAGCGACCGTCCTCGTACTTACTGAACATGCAGCCCATCCCCTCCAGCCAGGAGATCACCTTTGGGGCTTCCATCACCAAAGTTTGGACCAACTCTGGATCGTTGACGAAGTGACCACCACCGATCACGTCCAGATAGTGATAATAGGGCGAATCTTTCTCCGTCTTCGTCGCCGCCTGGATCCCCCCCTCGGCCATCATGGTGTTGGCATCACCGTGGCGGAGTTTGGTGGCAATAACAACCTGGCACCCGTTCTCCTGAGCCAGTAGCGCTGCGGCCGTGCCGGCACCCCCTGCCCCGATCACCAGCACATCCGTCTCCCAGTCGACCTGAGAGAGGTCAAGGGCGTCCGGATCTACCCGGCTATGGGCCTCCAGTATGTCAACGTACTCATTGCTGATGGCATACCCTTTGTTGGGTCCGACTCGAATCTCGCGCCTGGTCCCCTCGATGAAATCGGGATGATGCTTCCTAAGCCGCTCCTGTCGCTCGGCCAACGGGAGCGCAGGAAACTCCTCACCCTTTCGCTTCCGCTCCAGACGGGCCGGCCTCGTCTTCTCCACAACTTTGATCAACTCTTTCAACTCCGGTGTGTACGGCATGACTGATCACTCCTTCCTTTAAATCCAAAACTCAAAATCCAAAATCCAAAATCCAAAATCCAAAAGAAATCCCAACTTCAAAATCCCAAAAACA
>JBHIER010000040.1:0-12805 GCA_046760705.1 bacterium | reverse complement strand
TCGCATCACTTCAGCAGTAGAACCAATAAGCCTATCAGCCACATGCAGAAGTGAAGCTTTAAACCCAATATTCGCATTTTGCCTTTTACCTGTTCTATTCATAAAGGATCCTCAACTCTTATTTAGCAAACCATTGCGCATAACATTTTCTTAGTGCCCCTTGCTGCGGAAGCGGAGGGAGGGAGCATTTATCATATGGCAACTTCAAGATGCTTGATGGCTATCACTTCCGGGTAGCGAAGATCGAGGGTTTTATTCTCTTCTCTCAGCTCCTCAACACACATCTCCATGACATCTTTCACATTTTTCCAGCGCCTCCTCAGGAGTATTCCCCTGAGAGTGGCATCCCTGAAGAGTAGGGCATGAAGCGATGTAGCGGCCATGCTCATCCTGTTCGAGAATCACCTGGACTGAAATCTTCTCCACCTCCTTTAAAAGAGCTTAGCTCCCTTTGGTCGATAAATCCTCCAAAGGGTCTACCGACCCTATGCCGCTCCACAATCCTCCGCCAGCTCGGATTGCTCCGCTGTTACCCTTGCAGGGGGGCATACCCCCTGCAAACAACCGAACTTCTCGGAAATCTGTAGAATTTCCGAGATGTTTCCTTAACATTGCAATCTACCATAATTCAAAGGCATTGTCAACACGTATTCTCTTTATCTCTATATTAGCTTGAATCCTATTCAGTGTCTGTCCGAAATCACCTGAGATTCTGACCTTCGTCAGAATGACATTTCAACTCTTTGTGACCTTTTGTGCATCCCTGCATCCGCAGGGACGGGTTTTGTGGCCTGTCTTCGTTCCTGACGCGATCAGGAATCTCCCCGTCCGCTGTCAGCAGAGCATGAGATTCCTGCATTCGCAGGAATGACAGGCGGGAAATAAGGAATGACAGGTGCGGACAGATACTATTCAAGATATTCCGCAAACCATTCATGGAGGGTTTTCCACCATAGTTCGGCGTTTTGGGGTTTGCGGACAAAGTGGTCCTCATCAGGGAAATAAAGAAGCTTCGAGGGGACTCCCTGACGTTGCAAGGCGGTGAAGACCTGAAACCCCTGGGTGCTCGGCACTCTGAAGTCATTCTCACCGTGGACGATGAGCATGGGTGTCCTGAAATTGGCTGCATACGTGCTGGGTGACCACTTCTCGTACTCTTCGGAATTGTCCCAGGGTGTCCCGCCGAACTCCCACTCGGGAAACCAGAGTTCCTCCGTCGCCCCGTACATGCTCACCTGGTCGTAGACCCCATCGTGGTTGACGAGGCATTTGAAGGGATGTGGGTGCCCGGCGATCCAGTTGATCATAAATCCACCGTACGAAGCCCCGGCTGCACCGATGCGGTCTCCGTCGATGAAGTCATAGGTTGAAGTGAGGTAATCGACACCTTTCATGAGATCTTCATAAGGTGCACCGCCCCAGTCTCGGCTCACAGCGTCGGTGAATTCCTGACCGTAGCCGACACTGCCATGAAAATTGACCATAGCCACGACATATCCGGGGGAGGCGAACATCTGCCCGTTCCAGCGATAGTGAAACTCGTCCTCCCACGCCCCCTGTGGTCCCCCATGGATGAGGTAGATCATGGGCCATTTTTTTGCAGGATCAAAACCAGGTGGCTTGAGCAGAAACCCGTGGACCGAGTCGCCCTTGGCCCCGATGAACCAGAACTCCTCAACTGGGTTCATATCAAGTTGACTCACCAGTTCTTCATTTGTGAAGCTCAGCCGCGTTACCTTCCTTCTCCTCACATCAGCCTTGAATAGTTCGTGGGGCAGATCCATCTGCTGATGCCTGAAGACAAACGTCTTGCCGTCTGATGTCAGGCGAAGCTGGTCGTTCATACCTTTGGTGATGACCTTCTTCACCTGGCCACCTTTGATGGGAACTGAGCAGATGGAAGTATACCCCCGATCCGGGACGGTGAAATAGATCGTCTTGCTGTCCGGTGCCCACACAATACCTCTTACTGTGTAGTCAAAATCCTTAGTGAGACTTTTGAGTTCTCCCGTCTCTCTGTCATACAGCATCAATTGATACCGATCCGATTCAAATCCGGGCCGTTCCATGGCCCGGTAGGCGATATAACGGCCATCGGGAGAGTAATGGGGCTGGTTATCATTCGCCTTGTTTGTAGTAATTCGCTTCGATTCGCCTCCACCCATTGGAATTGTGAAGAGATCGTTGTTGGTGCTGATGGCCACCACCGGGTCGGTGTTCATCACAAAGCAAATCTCCTGGCCATCTGGAGAGAAAGCGTAATCGTGCCCACTGCCCAACGATATGGGTGGGACGTCGTGCTCCCCTGGGGTCAGATCGGTGCCCACACCACCCGAGTCGGGAACGATAAAAAGGTGGCTAACCTTGCCCTCGCGCCAGTGGTTCCAGTGCCGGTAGAGGAGTTTATCTATGAGTCTGGCCTTGACCTTGCTCTTTTCTCTCTCTTCATCTCTGGCCTTGTTGCAGGAATCGTTCGGACAGTCGGGATAGACATCGGAGGTAAACAGCAGAGAGGTACCATCCGGCGACCACTCGACTCCGGAGGCACCGGTCGAGATGGTCGTAATCTGCCTGGCCTCACCCCCGTCGGCCGGGATCATCCACACTTGCGGCGTGCCTTTTCTGGAAGAGATGAAAGCGACCCTCTTCCCGTCGGGCGACCAGCGGGGGTGGGAGTCGCCTTTGGGGCTGTTGGTCAGTTGAATCGGCTCGCCGCCGTCTATGGGAAGAATCCAGATGTCGCTGTTTCCTCTGTTCTCCTCTTTGTCGTACCAGGTTACGGTGTAGGCTACCCGTTTTCCGTCCGGCGACACCTGAGGATCGCTCACCCGCCCCATTCCGAAGAAGTCATCAAAAGTGATTGGATGTTTCTCCTCCCCGGAAAGCGGGAGGGCTAAAACGAAGCAAAGAATTATAGCTAAAAAAGCGCGTCTCATTTTGGTACCTCCTGTTTCTTTAACCTCCAATAACAATGTTGACTATACACACGACATCCAGAACATTCACTTCATCGTCGTCGTTGCAATCGGCGACTGAAACTTCACCTGGGTTGGGTTCGTGTATGCCTAAGATGATATTGACCGTCAGCATTATATCTGCTATGTCAACGCGGCCGTTCCCATCTACGTCTCCTTGTTTAACCACTCTTAGTATCCCATCAAATAGATCAGTGGCCACAGAGGTTCCATAGCCATCGGCCACGATGGCAGAATCAATAACCAGGCCATATTCACCAAGGGGTGCATTCTCGTATACATCAAAAGAGATATCAGCAATTGAGCCTGTACCGAAATGTATACCACCTTCAGTGTATATGACTATACGGATCCCCCGATCGATCCAAGACCAGGTATGGATCATAACGTGCTCCGTCCGAGGCGTTCTTTCCACATCGCTCACTAACAACCTATTAGTATCGAACGCTAAATCTAACTGAAACCCGTGTATTCGGCGATTATTTTCAAGATGAATAGGAACTACGTTACCTCTGCTCCCCGGAAACCCAGCACCGTCGACTACGGTCAAGATCATCGAATCAATCTTCGGATAAACATGAAATCTCCCATCCGTTGTTTTGGTGAGTATTTCATTGTTCAGCGTGTCGAGCAAGACAACTCCGGAGAAAGCCAGATCATAATTTCCAGTGGGGGCGTCAGGAGCTATGTCAAAGAAGACATAGGCTATTGATCGCCAGCCTCCATGGGATATTACGGCACCATCATTGCTCATGAAGATTTGCGTCCCACCCGAAATGTTGTTCCAGTCAATATTAGTGAAGGCTGCAGATGCCTCGGTTGTTTCAACCCTGCTTATACTTAAATTGTTCGTGTCGTAAAGCAGGTCAAACTTCACCGCAGCCACGTCAACATAGCTTACATCAAAAAGTATCCAGACTTTGTTATCGACGCTCCCTTGCTCCCCTTCGTATCCCTCTATGCTTAAATAGACGTCGTGAGAAGGGACAAAAAAACTTCCACTCCTTACTTTGACCGCAACCTCATTGCTCGATGAATGTACTAACACAACGTTATCTAATGTCAAATAATAGGAAGAGTCTCTGACGACATCGGACCCTACATCAAAGGAAACAGAAGCAAGGCATTCCGCTGACGGGAAAGATAAGGTGGCATCAGATAAAGATACATGTATTCCCTCCTCGATGCGTGACCAGGAGAAAGCAGGGAACACAATATCTGATATGAATGGCTGCTCAACATTGGTAACAGTAAAGTTATATGTATCATAGTTGAGATCAAACTGCACGGACTCCACGAACACATAAGAATCTAACCACACCCCTGCCATATTAGCAATACTACCAGGCAGCACCTTTGGGCTATCTATCCTTAGGTATGCACCATGAATAATCATGAATTCGCCGTTTGCCGTCCTGGTGGGGATTTCATTGCTCAGAGAATCATATAGCATGGCATTCGTCACTATTAAATCATACGTACCAATCGGACTATTAAAGTTCGTACCAATAATGATTTTTGCTATACTACCGGCGCCAGCTTTGATAGTAGACTGAGAGTCGGCCATAGAAACATGAATTCCCACATCTATGTTTTCCCAATTGAAAATGGAAATATGTTCTGTGCGATACGATCTGTTAACCTCCTCGACTGTTAAATTGTCAGTATCGAAGAGGAGATCGAACTGCACACTGGCAACATTTACGTCCCTGTTTCGTAAATATATAGAGACTCCACCAGAGCCTCCCGCGTGGGTCTTTCCAAAACTGCAATCTAAGAGTACATCTTGTGCTGCGCCATTTCTTGGGAAAATAACAAAAAGTAGGAGTTCAAAAAGGGGCAGTATTTTCTTCATTATCTTCTTCTCCTGACTGATGAGTCATAAAATAAACCGCTGAAGCGGTAACTCCGAGCTTATTTATTTGGAGTTACCCATTGGGGTTTATAAATCGCGAGAATTCCACTTGCGGACGCTTCCGGCCCCCCACCAATCACTCCTCTATTGCCACCACCTCCATTTCACATTTAAACTCGTCGAAAAAGAGGTTCACGTCGTCGTATTCGAGCTCGCCTCGCTGAAAATCGACCGGATCGGAACGAAAAGACCTTTTGGGTGGATACAGTTTCAAGTCGTGTCCTTTGTTGGCTACCAACCTGAAATGGTCGATTCCGCCACAATAGAAATCAGCCCCCTCCTGGCACTGCTGAGGAGTTAAGCTATCCACATAATTGTTAAAGAAAACGCCACGGGTTACATCCACTGGCAGCCAACCGTAGGGTTCGATGTATATCTCGGCCCAGTCGTGCTGACCGGGGTGACCGGGCCGGGCCATCCACCCGGACTGCCACCTGGCCGCTACCCCACTTATCCGACAGAGGGTGATGAAAAGAAGGGCCTGCTGCCCGCAATCCCCGTAACGGTGTTGGTAAACATACCGGCTGATGTTAGGCAAGGTAGAATAATCCCGAGCAAAACTGTAAAGGATGTTTTGAGCCATCCAGTCGTAAATGAGCTTGGCCTTGAGCCAGGGATTGGTCTCACCACCGACGATATTTTCAGCGAGCTGTTTAAGCTCCGGAATAAATAGAACATGAGGAGGTTGAGGCCGGGCATATCGCTCGTAGATTGGGTCGTCTGGATCGTAAGGAAGAACCTTGGCTGGGTCCACCCGCTCATAAACTGCATAACAGGTGTATTCATACTCTAACTCAAACCGCGTAGGTTTGTCGTGCTCAACCACCTCTTCCAGATAGACGGAGCGAATATCACTTTCCGGATGGCACATCCATCTAATTTCTGGTGAGGAGGAGACAAACTCCACATCGGTCTGGCTGGGGAAGACCCTGGGATAGGGCATCCAGCAGCGAACGGTTTTCCCCTCGGGGACTGCCTCTCTATCCACGGTGATGGTCATCTTCACCCTGTACCTCTGCGGCAGAACCAAGGGACCCGGGGTGGTTTGGGCAGCCTCTCTTATCTTCAAGTAGTGTTGCCACCTCTCTCTGCCTACAGTATCTAAGTCTTTCCAGCCAATGCTCCTCTTTCTGATCTCAGGATAGCGGAAGAAGAGGTTGTCCAGAGAGCGATCAAAATAATATTTTGTCCCATCAATAACCTTGCGGTCGAAATATCCGGCCCTATCCCACTGGTAAAATTCCTCCGGGCTGAAGTCTTTGACACTTTTTTCCAAGCTACTAATAAGGCTGTCCTCCAGAAGGTCGTAGTCCTTTCTAATCCTGGCGAGACGTTCCTTCTCAAACTCCATCTGGCGAAGCAGGGCAGGGGAAAGGTCGGCCTCTTTCTCCTCGAGATACCGGGCTATAAAATTTTTCGCCTCTATGAATTGACCCTTGCTTTCCATCTCTGCAATCTGCCTCATCGGGTCAATTTTCGCACAGCCCCAACAGAGGAGAATAGCCACCACTAAACTTCTCAATTTTTTGATGTCCATTTCTGCCTTCACTTCTCAAGTCCCCTTACTTATCTACCTCATCTACTAAATCTTTGATTTTATCCACATAGGCGAGAGTCTCGCGATGGCGCCAGCGGGGAACCAGGGGAGCTATCTGAACAATGGAATCCCAGTAATTCTCATTTAGTCCCCTTGTTCTGCAAACTTTTTGGGCTCGAAGTAGAGTGGTCAATCCGGCGTTGTAACTGCCAAAGGTAAAGCGCAGCCGATCTAAGAAGGGCCTCTCTGCCTTCCAGTTGTTCCACAACCGACGGTCATAATAGATACCGGCCGCAATGTTCCACCGGGGCTCATCAATATCCCGAAGCTCAGGATTTCTCTTCCTTAAATCTTCAAAGGTAGAAGGGAGCAATTGCATAATCCCTTTAGCCTTAGCCCAGCTTTCCGCCTGTTGATTCAGGTCTGACTCGGCCACTGCCTGAGCCTTGAACCAACGCCAATTGAACCCCACCCCAAAATAGCGCTTGGAATATTTCTTGAAATAAGGGTCGTATTTTGTGGTGTATCTTTTGGAGCCGGCTAAAGCGACGGGGCACAAAAGAAAAGAGAGTGTTGCAAGACCGACAATTCTTCTCATCAATTCAACCCCAAACCGATGACCAAACCTATGGCCACTCCTATCCCGATAAATATGCCCTGCACCATCGAACCCACTGCCCTATTGCCTTTCCCCAATTCATCCGATGTGTTGAATCGGGTTATCCTATCAAAGAACTTGTAGCCAATAAACATGAACCCGATCGTAATCAGACCACCTACGATGGCATAGACAAAGTTCAACAAAATGACCGAAAGCTGCATATTGTGCCTCCTTTCTAAAGGGGGCAGGAGTCCCTGTCTGCACCCGCCCCAGCGTTGTGTGTCCGGCTTTTAAATTATAGTGTCCGAAGGAAAAAGGCAAATGAAATCTTTGCGAGAGCTTTTCACCAACTGACTTTGGCTTTTCGACTCACGCTTTTCTAAAATTGACTGTGTACTGGAAAAAATTTCCCTCGGCTTCTTCGAGGACAAATCCACCTTTCTGGCACAACGATCTTGTCGTTCTTTGGAGCGAATAATGGGGATCGGGTAAAAGCTCCGTGACAGACAGGGTCCCTCCGCTTTTCACAACCCGGCGCAGTTCTTTGAGGGCCTGGCCGCGGTGACGAATCTCTCCGAACACGGTCACCAAGAAAGTTGAATCGAACGTACTTCCTTTGAACGGAACTTGGCAAGCGTCGCCCACCACAAGTCCAACGTTTGACAGGCCCTCTTCGATAACCTTTTGACGCACTTTCTCTATCATCTTGAGCTGAATGTCCAGGCAGCACAGTCTCCCGGAATCCCCTGCTCTTTTCGATGCTTCAACTGTGAGGTAGCCAGAGCCTGGACCGAGTTCCAAAATTCTCTCCCCGGGGTTGATCCTGATGCGATGCAAAATCTTTTTCGCTCCGAAGAGCTTCTTTCTCATCGGACTTTCCAAAACCCATACCATTTCGAAGGGGCAGGGGAAAGGAAGAGTTTTCGCCGCAATGCGAATTGCAATCTGCGAAATGACAAAAACGATGAATAGACTCAGAAGTACCTTAAAAACCATCAGCCCCAGTCCATAACAAATTGATCTAAGGCGAGGAGTCCTCAAGCCGTCTCATATTGTTCAGTGCGACAGTATTCTGTGGGTCAATCTGGAGGATCTTACGCCAGACATTTTTCGCCTCGTCAACCTTATCGATTTTCTCATAGGCCAAACCAATTCTTATATAGGCAACAATATCCTCTGGTTTCAAAGAAAGATATTTTTGATAGGCTGAAATAGCCTCCTCAATCCGGCCTGTTTCGTCAAGGACGATGGCCCGAATAAAGTGAGCCTTAGGGAAATTGGGATCCAACTGTAAGGCCATGTCGCACTGGCCTATGGATTGATCCGTCTGTCCATCAAGAAAATATGCTGATGCTAAATAGCAATGCAATTCCGGATTCTGAGGCTGGAGCAGGGACGCTGTCCTCAGTAGTATGAGCGCAGCTTTAGCACTCATTTTTGCCTGAAGGTAGGCACTCCCCAACTTAGCCAGAAAATCTGCTTTCCTTTCGAGAGTCAATGAGGGTGTTTCCAAGAGATTCTTGAGGGGGTGCGTGATATCTGATGAAATTTCATGCCCAATATTTTGGTTCCTATATATCTTAATCACTGGACCTCGGCCTCCTGTGGAATCGAACCTTTTCATTAAAACAAAGGATGCATCCAACGTCGTATAGAACTGGTTCTGTTTGGGATACTTCTTCTGCTCTCTTTGATATCTGCCATAAATATAGCTGCTTAGAATTATGTAATGAGACCCGCCGTACCAGCGCAGATCGTAAAAGGGGGCCGTCAGCTCCGGCGTCACGGTGTAGATGGGAATGTGAACGCAGGTGTAATGGTTCTCCAATCGGAAAAGAAAGGAAAAGGAGCTCGTTGTGGCCACGTCGGATGAGGCTAATAATCAGACCCACGAGGGCCAGAATTTCCACGGGTATTCCACTTCCCTTCTTCAAGGGGCCGGTCAGGTACGAGAGATAGGGAGTGGCTGTTTCCTCCTGTCCGAAATGGCCTTCGGCCATGTGCCGCATTTCAATTGAGAAATCTTTCCAAAAGGATTGGAAATCCAAGAGACAGAACGGAGAAACCAAAATGAAGGAGAACACAACAGTCGTCACTCCAATGGCAATCTTCGAATCGATGATGCGTTTTTGGATAGAGCTTGATCTTTGCTTTCTGAGGAAATGCGCCACAAGGAGAGGTATGACCAGTAAAGCGGCCGTATACTTTATCCCCATTCCCAAACCGATACATAGACCCGCAAGTGCATAGTCCCTGAAACCTGCCCGCTCATAGACTGAATGTATGAAGAAAAGAGACAGGACAACAAATAGTGTCAGTGGCACATCGACGGAAATAGACTGTGAGTTGACGACGTGAATAAGATTGAAGGCCAGAAAAAAGGAAGCGACGATCCCCACTCTCTCATTGAAGAATCTTTTGGCAAGAAGGTAGGTAAATAGTACAGTAAATACTCCGAAAAGGGTTGTGGTTAACCTTCCCAAAAGGACGAAGGTGCTGATCCCCTGGTTGAAATGAAGTCTGAAAGCGGTCAGGGACGAAAACAGCCCAATCATTCTGCCGAAAAGAAAGTAAAGCCCCTGAACAGCAAACTGAATGTAAAAATAGAAGGCCGGGTAGTTGAAAAAGTGGGGGTTGAAATCGAACCGTCCCGTGTCCTTTCCCCAGAAGGAGAAAGCCTTGTGCATGGGGGTTGCCTCCTCATAAATTTCCGGGAGTCCCCAATTAAGGCCCCAAACGCGTACGATGAACGCCCCCATAGTTATGAGGAGGATCAGGTAAATATGAACTCGTGTCTCTTTTCCTTCGCTACTTCCCTCTGGACTCATGGTGAAAATTTCCAGCTTCTACTCTTTATTCTTATTATTTTTAGGTGGCCATCAATGCAGGTTATAATGTAACCTCTATGAGAGTGGTTGTCAATGGTTTTCTATGCTGCCCGCTTCTCCGCATGGGAATCCCGATTAAGTCGGGATACCCTGATGCTTGAAGTGAACCACCCCTTCTTTGCGATACTTCCACCTTCGAATCCTTAAGGTCCTTGAGGAGAGAAAAAGATTGTTTTTGAGGGTGGCTGAATTATATATTTGAGAAAGTCAGCGGAGCCGCTAAGGGTCAGGGTTCTGGTCTGCAACCTGTTGAACCGCCCCGGCCAGGAAATTACGGCGAGGCTTTTCCAGCGTTCGCATCTTCGACTTTGCGAGCGAGCAGGAGTGTGGGCTCAGGCCCTGATCGGAAACCGAAACCGGAAGTGACGAAACGGAGGAGATAAAGAATGGTGCGTCCTGTTGTTCCCCTTATGAGCTTTCTTTTTATGTGCATCTTTTCCATCAGTCCGAGCGCGTTCAGCCATGATGGCCTCGACGGCGATGAGGGCGCGGTCGAAACGGTTCTCTCCCGGATCGAGCGGGCCTTTTGGGCGGGCGAGATCGACCGTGAGACCGCCCTGCTGAACAAGGCCTTCGCCCTCTTCGGCCCGGAGAGGCTGGCCCCCCAATTCCAGTCGGATACAGCAGGGCCGTCGAAATGCGCCACCCCTGTGGTCTTAGAGATCCAGGCGGCCTGGGAAGATCTGAGCCCGGTGGCTCAAAAGATCCTGGCCCCTTACATCCAGCGTCCCCCTACCCAGCACGCCTTCAACAGCCCCGGTGGCCTCTTCAAAATCCATTACGACACCTCCGGACCTCACGCCGTATTTCAGCCCTACAAAGATAGCGACCCTGATGACGGCATCCCCGACTACGTCAATCGTTGCGCCGAGATCTTCGATCACGTCTGGACCATGCAGGTCGACACCCTGGGATACGATGTTCCGCCATCAGATGGGACCAAGGGGGGTGATGCCAGATACGACGTCTATCTCCGTCACCAACCAGGGGCCTACGGCGTGGCCTTTCCCGAGGATCACAGCAGTCAGTATCCGGGCCGAAACGCCTGGACCAGCTATATTTATGTGGATCCGACTTACGACGGATTCGGCTATTCTGACCCCCTCGACCCCCTGAGCGTCACCGCTGCCCACGAGCTCTTCCACGCCATCCAATTTGCGTACAATCTCGGGGCGGGAACCTGGTACATGGAGATCAGCTCTGTGTGGATGGAAGATGTCCTCTACGACGAGGTGAACGACTATCGGGCATATCTCCGCTCCTTTTACGATCTGCCGGAGGTCTCCCTCGACTCCTCCGAACCGAGCTTACACCAATACGGAAGCTGTGTCTGGAACTTCTTCCTGGCCGAGAGTTACGGGACCGACATTGTCCGCCAAATCTGGGAGGAATGTATCACCTCATCCCCGGTGAGCGGTTTCAATGCTGTCATAGCTCTGTACGGCAGCAGCCGCGACGAGGCTTTCCGCCAGTTTACGGTGTGGAACTACCTGACCGGGCCTCGGGCCAACGGCTCGCACCCCCATTACGAGGAGGCTTCGGACTTTCCGTCGGTCTATGCGGCCGAAGGATACTCCACCTATCCCGTCTTCGATGGGACCGTGGCCTACGGTGACCTGCCCGATCATCTGGCCAGCAATTATGTTCGGTTCTCCAGTGACGGCAGTCCCGGCGATCTGAAGATCTTCTTCACCGGCGAGGACCGTTTCAACTGGAGAGTGTCCGTGGTGGTCGACAGCGCGGACAGGTTCACCTCCACCGAACTGGGTCTCGAGGGCGTGAGTGGGTTTGTCCGGATCCCCCATTGGGGGGACAAGCAAGAGGCTGTACTCATCCCCTGTGTGGTCAGCACCTCCGGGGCCTCCGGTGGTTACACCTTCTCGGCCGTGGTAGCGGCTTCCGATGAGCCGGACTTTGTGCTCGAGGACGTTGAGGCCGACGATACCGGTGGCGGCAACGGCGACGGGTACATCGATCCAGGGGAATCCATCCGGCTGACTTTGACCCTGACCAACTTCGGGGCTCCGGCCACGGACATCTGGGCCACTCTGACGAGCCAAGACCCAGAGATCCTCATCGAAGAGGGCGACGTCTCCTTCGGGCATATCGCCGAGAACGGGACAGGAGATAACAGCGGTGATCCTTTCCTCCTCTCGGTGGAGGAGACCGCCGAGCTCCACAAAGCCCAGTGTACCCTCACCCTTCTTTCGAACGGGAGAGCGGACACCGCCCAGATGGCCCTCCACCTGGTCGTCGGCCACCCCCAAATTCTTCTGGTGGACGACGATTACCAGTCCCTGCCAAGGCCTGAGACCTTTGACGTTGAGGGGTATTATCGATCACCTCTGGATGGGCTGGATGAAATCTACGATTACTGGGCCATCGAACACCGCGGCACTCCTGACTTAACGCTCCTGAACAACTACCGGACGATCATCTGGTTTACTGGATACGCCGCCCCTGCCCTCACCTCTCAGGATCAGGACAACCTGGCTTCTTTTCTGGAAGGCGGTGGGAGGCTCTTCCTGACCGGTCAGGACATCGCCTCTGAGCTGCGCTCTTCCGATTTTCTGAGAGACTATGTCCACGCGCAATTTATCAGAAATGAGAGCGGAAGTGGAATCATCTATGGGGTGGAGGATGATCCCATCTCCGGCGACATCCTCTTTTTCAGTATTTTGGGCGACCCCGGGGCAAACAATCAGGTCTCCCCGGATGTTATCGCCCCCCTGGATGGGGCCGGGGCCGTCTTCACCTACGGTCCACCCTCCTACGAGAAGGCCGCTGTCAAATTTGACGGGGACTCATACCGAGTCGTCTTCTTTAGCTTCGGCTTCGAAGGTATCGTCAATCTGCTGGGAGAGACACAGACCCTGCGGCGCCAGATCA
>JBHIER010000039.1:0-12809 GCA_046760705.1 bacterium | reverse complement strand
AAGCGGAGTTAAAGGAGTCCGTCCGGAAATTGTACCAGGTGGTGGCGATACCTGTCCAGAAGGGATTCAAGGAAGAACCCATGGGGGTTCCCACCTATGGCGAGGAGAGGCCGATCGATAAGGAGGTCTTCGAGTGGTTGCGCACCAAGGGGGAGATTCTCATTAAGATCGCCCCGGTGGTCCTCAAGGAGAAGTACCTGTCAGGGCGGGAATACATCTCGACCGAGCAGATCTATCAGTCCTCGCTCCGGACCCCGGGAGAGGTGAGGCCTGTGAACCGATCGGTCTTCGAGGAGGGGATAGCGGAAGGCGTTCGGACGGGGCTTTTCGGATTGGGGGAGCTGGAGGATGATGCGCCTGTCTGTCGCTACTTCAAGGAACAGCCGTCCGTAGCGCTATCCGGTAAAGAGATATTGATTTCGGAGGAGTTATGCCGGAAGGCTCCCCCGACGCCTGTATCCAGCATCACTGCCACTCCTGGAGATAAAACGGTGACAGTCGAATGGCAAGGCGTTTCCGATGCGACATCGTACAACCTCTACTGGTCGGAGAAGTCGGGTGTTGATAGGAAATCTGAGTTAAAGGTTTCCGACGTGAAGAGTCCATACTCAGTCACGGGTCTTGAAAATGAGAGGTCCTACTATTTCGTCGTGACGGCGGAGAACGCATACGGGGAAAGTGAGGCGTCGGCTGAGATCAGCGCCCGGCCGAGCGCGGAAGTGAGGCCTCCTCCGCCACCCCCAGGGATTAAGAAAAGGATCCATCTCAAGTTCAAGGTGCCCAGAGGTAAGGTCGCAGGCATCATGGGTGTTATGAACATGCTCCAGAGCAAGTTCGGGACGCTTGAGATCGAAATCGAGGCCACAGAAGGCGAGATGTCCGATCAGGACTACGAGGACAAGATCAAGGAGACGTTCCGGCAGTTGGGGATTGAGGTGGAGGAAGATTGAGGTTAGTATACACCTTAAGGCCAGACTATCCTGCTTGGTACCCGCAATTGCTTTTTCTAAGAGATGTCGTTATATTTATATTGAAATTCATCCTGCGGGGTACATCCCTGCAGCGCCCGTAGGCTATGGTCTATGGGCTTTTTTTATTATAAGGGATTAAAATGAGAGTCGCTGCATACATTGATGTGTTTTAATTCCATTCTCAGCTTGAAGAATTATCCTCTATCCACCTCAATGCCTTGGCAACCGTCTTCCCATCAACACCGAGATGCCGGGCAATCGATTCGTTGCTGAGTCCTAACCTGTTCAATTGCAGTGATTTTTCGGCAATCTGCTGATATAGGGGGAGGGATTCTGTCTCGAGGAGATCAACAACAAAAGGTATTTCTGCCGGGGTTCGAATTCTTTGCGACAGTGTCCACTTTTTTTATGTACTTCATTAGCAGGTACTTACTATATTTTCCAATAAGTTACGCCATTCAGCTGTTTAAGCCTGTTTGTGGATTTTTTGATATTTTTTGACGTGTTATAATCACAAATCGGTCAGTGCGGCCGGGCAAGATCGTTCCATCGAGCGGGTGTGAGCCCCGTCCTGGTAAGGCCCGAAGAACCTCACGCCAATCTGATCTGGCCGCTCCCAAGGTCAACGCTAAACCACACCCACCAGATTAATAATGCCCGAATCTCAACGTCATCTCCCTTGACATGAACTCAAATTCTATGCTATACTGGCCTCCAGGGAGAAGGGGAGTATTAGAGCTTCCTAACACGTAATACGGGCGACCATGTGTGTTCATCTCCCCCCATAACGTTTGTAGCGGTGCGAGCACGAGTCGCCGGTGCACGTCAGACATATACTCCATCTCACATGAAAGGAGGATGTTTATGCGCACTCATAGTCTCAGGATTTGCCGAGGGCTTCTGGCGGGGCTCGTCCTGGCGGCGGTCTGTGTCACGGCCCACACCCCCGCCCAAGCAGATCCGTTTGCCTATGTGACCAACGAGCATGATAACTCCATGTCGGTCATTGATACCGGCACTAACACCGTTGTGGCCACGGTGACAGTGGGCGCTTCCCCTGTTGGCGTAGCAATCCTCCCGGATGGAACGGCCGTCTATGTAGCAAACTTTGTTGACAACACCGTGTCGGTGGTGGAGACCGCAACCAACACGGTGATTGCCACCATACCGGCAGGGACAGCCCCCAACCATGTGGCGGTCCACCCCGCCGGGACGTTCGTCTATGTGAGCGACCCTGATCAAGATGTCGTCTTCGTGATTGATACGGCCACCAATACCGTGACGGACACCGTGACGGCCGGCAATTTCGCCCGGGGCGTGGCCGTTCATCCCGATGGCACCCTCTTCTATGTGGCCAATGAGTTTGACGATAACGTGTTGGTGTTTGATACCGCAACGAACACGGTGACGGACACCGTGCCGGTGGGAGACAGCCCTATCGGAGTCGCCGTCCACCCGGCAGGCACCTTCGTGTATGTGGCCAACAGCCTGGACAACACGGTTTCGGTCATTGATGCCAGCAACAATCTGGTGGTGGCAACCATTCCAGTGGGCCTTTATCCCCTGATCGTCGCGGTCCACCCCGATGGCAGCACCGCTTATGTCACTAATGATGGCGACAGCACAGTGTCGGTGGTGGAGACGGCGACGAACACGGTGACGGACACCGTGCCGGTGGGCGAGTTCCCTGTTTACGTGGCTGTCCACCCGGATGGCTCCAGCGCCTATGTGGCCAACTGGGGGACCAATGACGTCTCCGTAATTGACGTCGCAACGAACACGGTGACGGCGACCGTACCAGTGGGGGCCGGCCCCTTTGGCGTAGCGATAGGCCCGCTTGTCAATGCGCTCACCATTTTCCCGCCGAGCGGCGCCTTGGCGACGACGACCGGTTTTGACCTCACCCTTCTCGTAGACGCCCCTGACGGTGCCGTGCTGGTCAACGGGACCGCCACCCTGGATGCCGCGGATGTGTCGGTGGTACTGAGAGGCTGTGTCATCCCCGGCACGCTGCTGTCCGGCGGGAAGACGTTCCGCTGTCCGAACCTGCCCGGCAGTATCCTGGGCGACGGCATCCATACCTTCAGCGTGACGCTCGACCTGAGCGACGGGGACAGTGTGAGCGACACAGTGATCTGGAAGGTCCGCGGCAATACCGAGCCGTAAGGGGGGCAAAGGTAGCGGTGCTAAAGCAAATGAAATTGAATGAAATTGCTTGAGCACTGCCGCCAGGCGCTCATCGTTCGGGCTTAAGTGTCCCCCCATTGGGGATGGTTGAAACCCCTCGCTTTCAAGCGAAGAAAAGGCCTACGATATGGCCGAAGGTCATGAGTTAACAATAAATGATTGCTCGCTAGCCCCTTGGCCGCAGGTTTCTTTCTTCTCATTACTCAGCGATTGATAGTTTCTCCGGATCATTCAACGCCCGAGCCAACTGCGACCCCTATACACGCAGGATTGGCGATTGATCTCACTTGTCTCAAGATCGTCGCATAGTAAACTTCAGCATCGCCTTTCTTGAGCGCTACTCTACTGCTTGGCTTTATGTATATGGCGTACTTGGTCAGTTTGAGCCAGACACTATCTCCGCAGTTATTGATACGTATGCTGTAAATTATGCTCTAACTCTGGTGGAGAAAGAATGGACGCACAACTACTTTGAGGAATGTCGTGCTATCCATTTCAACTGGGAGCTGGACATGACATTTCCCGCTTATATTGCGGAGTTGAATACCATTTCATGTCTTAAAGCTTGGCGATGGTCCAGCCTACTCCCGTCCACCCTGGATTAGTGTCATCAGCGAATTTTTGGAGCCGGAAAGGGTGATTTCAGGAGACTCTGTGATCGCTCAGTCTCGCCGCGATAGCCCAGGCTCTCCTTACTAACGATAGGCTTTAAATAAGGCAATGTCCAACGGGGCCGGCTCGTCCCATCTCTTTCCCCCACCTCACAGCAATAATCCTTCTCTCAACTGAGAGAGTTGTCTTCCATCCACACAGGCGCTTTCGCAACAGTCTTCCCATCGACACCGAGCTGCCGGGCAATCGATTCGTTGCTGAGCCCTAACCTGTTCAACTGCAGTGATTTTTCGGCAATCTTCTGATAGAGAGGAGGTGACTCTGTCTTGAGAAGATCAACAACAAATGATATTTCAGCCAGGGTTCGAATTCTTTGCTACAGTGTCCATTTTTATATTCTCTACGATAGTGACAATTTACCTGAGAAAATCACTTGCATCATTAAGCAAAGTATGGTACAATACAATTCAGGAACAGTAATCAAACACTAAAACTTGCCCCAGCCTAATAACACTCCCAGAGCACAGAAGCCAGGTATCAACAGAAAAAATTAAAATTTTGCGAAAGATTTTCCCTATTCGTCAAATATATATAATGAAGAGGCACGTCAATACGTTGAAAGGGCTTAGAAGCCTCGATCAATAAACTTACACTTTCTGATACCTTTACCTTCTGACATTGATCAGGGGCCACAAGACTTCTTGTCAGATCTATATCTAAATGCTGCCTGAAGCTCTCGCTAAGGGGGGGTGCGTCATGCGTGCGCTCGGTCTTTTAATTCCAGTCGTTTTTCTTTCGTTCTGTATATCAACAGCTATGGCAACAACAATCCACGTCCCTACGGATTCAGCAACCATTCAGGCAGGTATCAACGGTGCTGTGGATGGTGACACGGTGCTTGTGGCTGATGGTACCTACACAGGAGATCTGAATAGGGACATTACCTTCCTTGGTAAAGCTATAGTTGTTATGTCGGAGAATGGACCTGAGAATTGCGTGATTGATTGTCGTACTTTTTTGAATCCCCATCGTGGATTTCTCTTTCAAAGCGGGGAAGATTCAAACTCGGTTCTGAAAGGTTTTACAATTACGCACGGTCGAACGATTTCCAGTGGCAGCGGGATCTATCGCTCCAATTCTTCTCCAATCATCACGAATTCCATACTCTGGGGTGATTCGCCAGATGAGATCTATATTGACACTGGAAATCCCGTAGTTACATACTCAGACATTGAGGGTGGCTGGCCTGGTGAGGGGAACATAGATATTGATCCCATGTTTGTCTTGCCTGACAAATTGGACTATAGACTCCTGTGGGGATCACCCTGTATTGACACAGGCCATCCGGATTCTCTCGATGCTGATGGCACACGAAGTGACATGGGAGCCCATTACTTTAACCAGGATGATTACCTCACACTCTATGTAACTCCTGATAAAAGATGGGCAAGGCGAGGTGAACAAGTGGGAGTCACTTATACGGCCATCAACCGGTGGGCTGGGGTAAAGCAGTTTTGGATTCTCACACAGGTCATTCAGCCAGACAAGATGTCATCGGGCCAAATAATTATACCTTGCCAGCTGAGTATACTATTCAGTTACAAGTTATACACACCGTCCCACTGTGGTTTTCCATATGGTGTGTCTGGGTATTGGTCGAGAATAGGACTTCCACCGGAGATGCTGTATGACGAAGATAGTTTCAAGTTTTGGGTTGTCGAATGACAGTTACTCACAACCTCACAGCCACCTCTCGCACCAGCGGGGGTGGCTTTTAAAAGCTAGGAATTATGAGAAATATGAAAGCTTGTCTCATAGTAGCAGCCATCTTCGTAGCTGCGAGTGTTGGGTCGGCAACAACTATTCACGTGCCAGCTGACTCAGCAACTATTCAAGCTGGGATCAATGGTGCTGTTGATGGAGACACAGTTCTGGTTGCCGACGGTACTTATACCGGTGATGGGAACCGGGATATTGACTTTCTTGGCAAAGCCATAATGGTGATGAGTGAGAACGGGCCGGAATTGACAATCATTGACTGTGAGGGTAGTGAATCATATCCCCATCGTGGCTTTTGGTTCCATGGTGGGGAGGATTCAACTTCGATACTTGAAGGATTCACCATTAAGAACGGATGGAACTTGTACGGTGGCGGGATCTACTGCCACTCTTCTCCTAAAATCGCGGGTAACATCATTACGAGTAATATAGCCTCACGAGGCGGTGGTATATATTGCGCAACACAGTCCCGTGCCATCATTGAGAGTAACGAACTAACTATGAATACAACAATTGAGTTGGGTGGCGGGATCTACTGTGGATCCTCCGCACCAAGGATAACAGATAACATCAAGCAAGAAAATGCGAGTTACATGCTCTCCCAAGAATTATTGCGCAACGAGCAATCCATTCCACTGATCAAGAAAAATAAGATCATTAATAATAGATCAGGTGGGGATGGTGGTGGCATCTATTGCTACAAGTCTTCACCAATTATCGATGGTAATATGATCATCGGGAATGTTGCAGAAGACTGGGGCGGTGGTATTGTTAGTTACTGGTACTCCTCTCCACGAATCACTAATAACATTATAGCTGTTAATATTTCCGAAAGAGGCGGTGGGATCTTTTGTTGGTGGTATTCATCCGCGATCATCTTGAGAAATATAATCGAGGGAAATTGGGTTGAAAACGATGGTGGTGGTATTTATTGCTATCACCACTCTACTCCCATAATAATCAATAACACCATTGTAGCAAATTCTGCAAATGAACATGGCGGGGGGATCCACCTTGCTTTTGAATCACTATCAAACATCACTAACACAGTCTTCTGGAATAATGAGTCGAACAAAGGCAAAGAGATATTTATAGGTGGTACTTGTTCTCCATGTACACTTACTATCAGCTATTCAGATCTGGAAGGAGGCTTATCCTCAGTATATATCGATACAGGGGGTGCCCTCAACTGGGGTCCCGGCATGATTGATGATGATCCTCTTTTTGTGCTCTCGGAAAAACGAGATTTTCGCCTCCTCTGGGGGTCACCTTGTATAGATACTGGAGAGCCAGACTCCCTCGATGCAGATGGAACGAGGAGTGATATGGGGGCACACTTCTTCGACCAAGACGATTATCTCACGCTCTACTTAACACCGGATACAACAGAGGTGGAGCAAGATAGCCAATTGGGAGTCACTTACACGTTGATTAACAGGTGGAATCAAAAAGAGCCTTTTTGGATATTGACACAAGCCATTCTACCAGAAGAGGAGCTTTGGAACGTCTTCGGTCCAGACAGATACAGTATATGCGCTCGATATACAGTACAGTTTCTCATAGCTCATGACATCCCATCGTGTGCCAATATTGGTAAGTATGAGTACAGGTCAGTAATCGGCCTTTTACCTTCGATACTATATGACATTGATAAATTCATTTTCAAAGTAGTCGCGCCAGATAGTATTGTCCGTAAGTTTCCTGCAGGATTGAGATAATCGGATAAAGAGATTTAAAGGCACATGAGAATGTAAGCTCCTTATCTTTTTGATTTTTTCTTCTCTATAAGCTACAGCCTATCCAGGAATTTTTTCCATGGTGTTGCTGGGAGTGTCTCCGTAGTCGAGTTGCCGTACGCTCTGATCATCATCGCAGCTTTCTCGACCTGTTCAGGATCGTCTGCCTCCACTATGTCGACAATGTCAAATCTTCCCATTGTCACATAGCTATCCTTCCACCTGACCCCAGGACATTCACTCTTGATCTTCTCCGAAACCGTCGTAGCTAACTTTCGGAAATCCTTAGGATCCGAAAATGCCTCGGGAGAGATCTTGCTGAGAATCACGTAGGTCGACATGGCTCACCTCCTTGAGCATTAAATTAAAAAAGATCCCATCGCAACAAAGTCGAGCCCGGGCTGGACTGCTCCTAACTGATGATTAAAAACAATAAGTTCCTTGGTAACAAAGCCAAGCCTAAACCTGACAGCTCCTGAGTTATGCTAAGGGCCTTTCATGCGCTGGGAGGCAACTACCACGGGTTCGTTGCCCAGCGCGTTGTAATAACGGCCGAAGGTCCTGGCCTCTTCGGTGTCTTTACTCATCAGGTTCTGTGCCCACCTGTGACCGATTGATTGATATAGCAATTCCACCGCTACGGTGAACGGCCCTTGCCCACCTTCTACCGGGATGCGATATGTCACCTTGTCCTGTCCGCCAACGAAATCGTCATCCGTGGCCGCTTGACCCGTAACTGCTATGAGATCTGATACCGCGGTCTTATCAAAGCCTTCAGGCAGTAATCGATTGTCCTTGATGAACCCCGAGGCGCGCATCTGAAGCGTGGTCACCTGACCGGTCTTGGTTTTCATCACGCTCTCGTAAACCTGCACCTGGTCAGCGGTGGTGATCACATCGTAATGCGGCTCATAGGCCTGGGGCTCTGAGTCGTTATCGTTGTCCGCAATTCGGCCTTTGGGCTCGAATTCGCCCGATTCGAAGATCACCTGACCGGTTGTTGCATCGGTCACCGTAACGTGCAGCCACGCCCGCCGCGAAGGGAAAGAGGTGGGAAACTTGTGACCGGTCCGCACCTCTGTGATGACATCAAAAATGAACTCATCACCATCCTGCGTAGGTTCTGAAACTGTCAGGGCAGCCGTCTCTTTTGTTAATTTCTCCACGGTGCGGGAAATCAAGGCTTCAAAGTGTTTGGATTCCGCCTCCACCCCCACCTCATCGCCAAAGACCTTCAGCAGGTTGAGCATGAACACGTTTCCGCCCGCAAACACATGCAGCGAAATGGGTTCATACTTTTGGTCGGGCATAACGTTGGAAAGCGGTGCCTCCTTTTGAATCTTAGGCATGTGACAATCCTGGCAAGAAACGCCCTCGGTGCTGTATCGCGAGGCCAGCCATTCGCTGTATGGCTTTTGTTCCGGAAAGACATCTCCACCCTGACTCAGGGTTCCTTCCTCGGTTATGTAATTGATGTGCAGTTCGTGGCAGTTAGCGCATAAGGCCGATTGGCTGATGTGTTCACTTTGAAGCGTAACGTAGCCAGAACCGCCTTTCATCAAAGCCTTTCCTCTTTCAGTGATCGAAAAAGGCCCATAAATGATGCGTTCCCCCATTGGCGCAGTAAGGTCTATTGCCAGAGAGCCGCTGTGGCGAAATTTCGACCCTACACTTGCCGGAATCTGGTGGCACACAGTGCAGGAAACACCATCGCCGGCCATAGCGTTCAGGGGATGGCCCGGGTCCAGATATCCCCCTTCGCCGAATATCAAGCTCTTGTTACCCCTGGCCGCATCGTTGAAATGGGCCATTGGCATGTGACATATGGAACACTTGTTTTCGATTTCGGCCGCGAAATCAGGCGATTCGACCAATTCCAGCCTCACGCTTGCAAGGTAATAAGGATCTCGGGCTGAATTGGCCATAATTGACGCACGCCAGAATTCTGCCGGGGAGACCTCGGTGCCGTCACTCGTTGTGAGGTTCATGTGGCAGGCGTTGCACATTCCCGCCGTAGTGAACAAATCGTTTTTCGCAGCACTCAGCGAAAGCCCACCCTGAACTCCGACCGTAGCCATCGAGGCGGGGGAAAGCGCAGTAGCCGTCTCTGTCAGTGATGTGCTTGAGGCGGCTTCGGCCACCGATAGTGTATCGAAGCCACATGCGGCCAAAGCCCAGGCCAGCCCTAATACGAACCAAACGTGGCATTTCCGCCGAGAGGCAAGGTTTCTGTTAATACTGCGCCTACCCGTTAGATGTGTGAGAAGAATCACTGAAAAACCCCGAAGATTTCAAGGATCATCCACTCTCAATGGAATGCCCCTTGTATCGTTCCAATCCATTAATATGCAGTGGGCTCCCCTTCCGATTCGGTTCAATACGTGGGTATGGATCCCGGCCAAATTTACAAATGATAATACCGCCTCCTGTGACTCGTGTCAAGCTCCCAATGGGCTGTTTTCACGGGGGATCCGAATCGCCATCGGTTTCCTTATGGCCGGATCACAACCGTTTGTACCCTGTTTTCAGGGGATTATCCAGTTATCTCAGATCTGGGCCATACGTCATCCTTGAAATTCATTCTTCATTTGTTGTAATATTGAAATGTCTGTGATGAGGGGGAGGTAAGTCTACGGATGAGCAAGGGCAAAGGACTCCGTGCCAAATTTCTGATCCTCGATGATGGTCAAATCGGCGGATTGTGTCAGTACGTACCGATTGCAATGGAGCACCGGTGATGGTTGAAGGAAAAGCAAATCTGCCTCCTGCAGAAACACCGCCTGAAACTGGAAGTGAGAGCCACTCGCGTCTTCTGAAGGGTATCATAGCTGCCATCGTGCTTGGAATCGTAATCGGCGGCTGGCTGCCGGATCTGGCAGTGAAGTTCTCGATCCTCGGTGAGGCGTTTCTGAATTCCCTCATGATGATCGTCGTCCCTCTGGTCATGCTCTCGATGATCGTTGGTATCACGGGGCTCGGGGACATCCGAAACCTCGGCTCAATAGGATGGCGCACTGTACTATACTATCTAATGACCACAGGTATAGCGGTACTGATCGGGATCATTGCCGTTAATATCATCCGTCCCGGTAAGGGCATATCTCCAGGAGAGGAGCATCCGGAGTATGGTTACAGCATCGGCGGTGAGGAGGGTCACACAGTGACATTGTTGAATGAGAAGTGGGATAGGACTGCTTATCACGAAAAGTACGTCCTCATTCTGATGGATCAGGACGTCCAGGGCGCAGTTGAATCAGTCTCGGAGAATTCCGCCACCGTGAGGTTCTGGCAAAGTGGCGAGCCCGGGGATGTGTTCTACGTCACGACGGATGACGGCACGCGCCGGCCGGTTCAAGAGATCGACGGCCGGCTCGTCATCGCTGAGCCGGAGGTGTCCACATCTGGAACCGGTGTGAAGATTACTCTTCCAGCCGCCTCGGGGTTTTATAGCGGGGAGAGGGGGGATGTGGGCAGTACCCTGAAAGAGGTCCTGGTCGGAAACGAGGAGAAAGGTCGGCAAGGGCTCATTCCGCGCAATATATTTGATGCCATGGTTCGCATGGAGATGCTCCCACTGATAGTCTTCTCCCTGCTTTTGGGCGCAACGCTTTCGGTCCTGGGTGAACGGGTTCGCACTACCATAAATGTCATCTCCACACTCAACGATGCCGTGATGCAGCTCGTCCACTGGATAATGATCGTTGCACCCGTTGGCATCTTCGGACTTATCGCGGCCCGGATCGGCCGTGCCGGCGGTTTCAGCGGCTTCATGCCAGAACTGCTTGCGCTTGGCAAATACAGCTTCACGGTTCTGTCGGGTCTTTCCATCCACGGGTTTATTATACTGCCAATCATACTGAAGTTACTCGGCCGCAGGAGCCCAGGAACCTATGTGCGGGGCGTTGGGCCGGCACTTCTGAATGCCTTCTCCACCGCCTCCAGCTCCGCCACCCTGCCATTGACCATGCAGGGTGTCAGAGAGGAAAACGGCATATCCAACCGAACGGCGAGCTTCGTCCTCCCTCTGGGAGCAACTATAAACATGGACGGAACGGCTCTCTATGAGTCAGTCGCAGCGATATTTATCGCCCAGGTATACGGGATCCACCTTGGCCCGGCCCTTCAGGTCGTGATCTTCTTCACGGCCACACTGGCGGCGATCGGAGCAGCCGGAATCCCGGAAGCCGGGCTGGTCACGATGGTGATCGTGCTTAAGGCGGTCGGCCTTCCGATCGAAGGCATCGGGCTGCTTCTAGCCATCGACTGGCTACTGGATCGCTTCCGTACAACTGTCAATGTCTGGGGTGACAGCGTCGGCGCTGGCGTCATCGAGACGTTGGAATCTCGTAGCGAGAACGGAGGCGAAGCCCCCCTGGTAGCCTGAGCGAATATGCTCAATACAAGGAATGTGTGATGTGATGAAAATCACCGTTTGGAGAAAAGTCATAACTTTATTTTGTTTTAATTTCAATATATTACATAAATTATTTGAAGTAAATTGTTAAGATAATTCAGTTGATCATTCATATCCCCTTAGAGTTTCATCTGATAAACTTGCAGTGAAATGTGAAAAATCCATATATTGAGCCGGGACGGGATGTGACGCGTTGAGAAATCAAATGCCAGGCGCCCCGGTTGGGATTACGAGGAGGAGTGCTCTCAATACGTTCTCAGAATCCCGGAGAGACTCACGTGAGAGGTGCTGAGAGAAGAGTGACAATAGGTGTAATAGGAGCATCACAGGCAACCCCCTCGGACATGGAGCTGGCGGTGGAAGTTGGACGGCTCATCGCACGGTCAGGAGCGACTCTCGTGTGCGGTGGGTTAGGGGGGGTCATGGAGGGATGCGCGAAGGGGGCGCGCGAGGAGGGAGGCCTCACGGTGGGTATTCTTCCAGGCACCTCCACTCGCGACGCCAATGAGTACATCATGGTACCTATCGCAACGGGCATGGGTGAGGCACGCAATGTTATAATAGTCAGATCTTCCGACTGCCTCATCGCTATCGGTGGGGGCTACGGAACCCTTTCCGAGATAGCAACCGCCATGAGACTCGGGGTGGATGTGATAGGTCTTGGGACCTGGAGAGTACAGGGTGTGGAACCTGACATTGTCCGGAGAGTCGGGACCGCCGGTGAAGCAGTGGAAAAAGCGATCGAGATAGCTCGAGCGAAATAAAATCCCCCCAATTCCAATCGATTCAAAATATCCAACCTAAGTGGGCCATTTCTCAATTACGGTAACTTATTTCCTCCCGAAACAGCACACAGCCGAGGGGGTTCAGGATATGGAGGCCAGACCCCCCGAGGGGTATCCGATTGAGGAAGAGACCATGCGGGAGCTTTTGAAAAAGGCCTTGAGGGCGCGATCCCCTGTGGAAGTGCTGCGTTTTTTTCCAGAAACGTTACCGTAATTATGAAACACAGCACCAAGCCTGATCCATCCTGAAAGCCAGATACCGCTTCAGAAAAGCACTTGCATTCGGGAAAAGATATCACACCACCGGGAATTTTACAGGAGGCGG
>JBHIER010000038.1:0-12851 GCA_046760705.1 bacterium | reverse complement strand
TCCTCCAAATGATGCTTGAGTTTCATATTAATCTCTTTGCGCACCTTTTTTCTCCTTTCATTTTAATCATAGTTTCAGAGTAACTCAGTCAAGAAACGGGGTGACCTCTTCAATGGTGCTCTATTTAATTCCTCCTTTCTAACCGATTTGCTCACAGTGGCGTAATGAGTTCGCAAGAAATCCCAGATCTCCTTCGGAGTGCACCCATCCTCCGCATACACCGTGTAAGCTAAAAATCCGAGGAGGTCTTCCCAAGTGAATTCCTGAAAATAGGGAGTAACAATCACCTTGTCGTCAGAAGTTGTCAATAGCAGCTCATAAAGCGTCAATATCTTTGATCCATACTCACGAGGGAATCACCTGACTGCCCTTCTCCCAACTCCCTACCGATCTCATAGCACCTTTGCAGAAGCATTCGATTGCGCTGATAGTCGCGCTGAGTCAAATGAACAGGTAGATCTAACTTGGAGTAGAGATCACGCAACTGCTGTTCTGTCATTCTTACCTGATTTGTGACAACAAATCGAGTACCTATTACAGAACGCAGTCTGTTTTCTGCCCCAAGTATGCTCGTCATGTATTTAAAGAGATCAATCACGGGCTGCGCGTCTGCACGGTTTGAGGACCCTAAGCTTAATAGCAGGACGAAATCCTTCCGCCAGTCGTGCCAGGGACTGTGTTTCAATCCATCCTCTGTTACTTGAACATGAACAAAGGAACGGAATCGATCCAATATTTTTTTCAACGGCGCGGTGAGGTGGTGAAAGTATATGGGCGATGCAAAGACGAGTGCATCGGCATCGAGTATCTTCGCGCTCAAAGTCGGCCAGTCATCACTTCGAATTCTGCAGCGCTTGATCAGGTTACATTTTAAGCACCCCCGGCAATATTTTAGATTTATCTCTCCAGCGAGAATCTCTTCTACCTGCGCTCCACTTTCTCGAGCCCCACGAAGCATCTCTTTTAACAATAGCGATGTATTGCCCTGTCTCCTGGGACTACCATTGAAGGCCAAGACTCTCATGTAAATGAAAAATCCAAAATCAAAAATCCAAATTTTTCTGTTTATCTCAATCAAATGGGTTGGGTTCAAAAACTCGACACTAACGGAGCTCTGGCCAATGGGGGTGGGAGTGCAACTCCCACCAGAACACCAAGATGCTCAAAACCCTCTTTTAAATTCAAAATCCCAATGTCAAAATCCAGAATGATCATGTCAGATCGTTTAATTGATAATTAAGAGTTAAAATCTGTCAATTTTCAACAAACGACGTATCCTTAAAGTAATCGCTGATAAACACTATTTTCCCCTCGGAGGTGCGCACATGCGTGACACCTCGATTTCTGTAAACACCACCCTTTTTCTCTTCACCCTCATTAGACCAGATGGCACAGGCTTGATCCCCTTCCACAATTATGTCTTCTACGGTAAATCTCAGTCGAGGATATTTCCGGAAGAGAATTTTGAAGAAAAGGAGAATGCGCCTCTGCCCTTCGATCCGTCCTGGCCCTGGAAAATCAAAAACTGCGCCTTCAGAAAGGTACTGCTCAAACTCAGCGAGATCTCGCTTGTTTATTGCATCGAAAATGGTCTGAACCAAACCCCTATTCGAAAGCTCTCTCTCCATAGCTATTCTTCCCTCAAGCCCTCGAATGTCCATCTCATTCTGTAGCACCTCATTGACGAGCATAATTCCTGGTGGCCGCAGCCCTCCCGTGTCCACCCCGTAGAAGGGGCAAAAGTCAAGACGGCACTCCGGTTCGCTTTGTGCTTGCCTACAAACAAACTGCCTGTGAAGGCGTTCGGGGACTCTTCTTCCCTACCCCCTCGTCCGTCTCCGTCTTCTCTTTCTTATGGGTTTGTGCAGCTCTTCCTTCAACAGCTTGCCCGGCTTGAAGTGGGTCTTCCTGCGGGCCGGCACGTAAACGATCTCACCCGTGGCTGGATTCCGGGCAGAGGGCCTGGGCTTGGTATCTTTCACTTCGAAAACGCCGAAGCCCCGAATCTCGATGCGATTGCCGGCGATCAATGTCTCCCGCATGGCAGCAAACAGAGCATCCACAATTTCTGCAGACACGTTCTTTCTATACCCGGTGACATCACTGACCTTCAAAGCCAGATCCCTCTTGGTCGTTGTCATATTCTCCTCCTTCTGTTAAGGTCTCAACCAGATTAAATATTTTATAACCCGCAGGTTACACCTTAATAATAATACAAAGTTTCCCCTTTGTCAAGGAAATTCTTCGAACAAACAGGGGCATACACCAAATTGAAGGAATATTGCCTTTCTCCACCCACGGGTTCATCGTAATCGTAGGTGCTGAATTGAACTCAGGACCTGGTTCAGGGTGACAGAGCATCTTCAGGCGTTTCCTCTCATCGACGTTCAATTCGACTGAGTCACTTCACACGTCTAAGGAATTTCAAAGGCCCGTTTCCCAAAATTCTGGGGGCTTAATGAAAAGGGCAGCAGAAGTTGCTTCCTATAGATCAATCGTGAGCGACCTGTCTTTTGCCTTGACTGAGTCGATGGTGATCGTCGCCTTTCCCTGCCCCTTCACGATCCACTGCACCTCCCTCTTGCCGAAGGAAGGAATAGTTGTGAATATCATCCAGGGTTTGTACTCAACAGGGTTAACTCTATCCAGGTGAATGTCCTCGATAATCCCGCCTGAGACGACTTCAAAACCGCTCCCCTCAATTTTGAGGATATCTCTTCTGGTAAGGTTTTTGCTCAGCGCTTTGCTCGAAAGGGTCGGTATGGCATTGGCGTTTGAAGCCCGGACGCGGATGCGATGAAGGTCGTCTCCGAGCTTTTTGACTTCGATCACCTCCAGTTCGATTTCCGGCGCATGCTTCGCAGCGAAGAGGACAAGCGAGGCGTTCCTGTGGGCCATCTCCGGCAGCATGAAGGTCGGCGGTATCCGGGTGCTGAAGGCCCGCCACCCTCCGATCTCGATTTTGCCGAAGTGAGGATGATCGAACTCCTTCCAATCCCGGAACATTATGCCCTGATTGACGAAGTCGTTGAACCTCTGCCTCTCCTCGGCAGGGGTGCCTCCATAGTACGTGGCCGAGTTTAAGCAACGTTGCCATCTTTCAAATGAAAAGTGCAAAACTGCGAGTTTATGTGGGTACTAATCAAGTTTTTTTACCAGTACAAGTGAATTTTTCAGCCATTTTTGACCAGTATGCTGGTACCTTACAGGGTCGGATTGAACTCAAGTTGAAGGCCAAATCTGTGATCATCCTCCCTATTGGTCTCATGAAAGTGGGTTATTGAATATTTGAAGGACATCCGAAGGGCGGGTCCCAATTTCAGCCTGGCCAGGGCATACCATCTCACTCCCTCCCCGTACAGGCCCACGTTGGTCATCAGGCCCGGCAGGTCGTTTTCGTACTCGTAGATTCTGGAATCATAGGAGCCTGTATTGAAAAAGATGAGCCGGTTGTCCACTGTGACCCATTTTTTAGGGATGAAGCGAAGGTCGCCGAAGAGGACCCATCCGGCCTCCTCTGTTGAGAGGTCCGGGTACCTCACCCAAACTCTTTCCAGCCGCCCGCGCCATCTCCCCTTTTTCGAGAATTGCCAATCGAGCTGCCCTCTCGCATTAACCTGCCGTCTACGTGTGTTCTTTGATACACCGTCAGCAATGGTCTCATATGTATCCTTCGTCTTCACTCTCATCCGCAAAGTGGTTAGAACGCTCCGGGCAGCTTGGTGTTCGATCTGTGACCAGAACTCCCGGCGCGCAGGCGGCATCTGCTCGTAGTATCGCCGCCACGGATTTCTCACCCGATCGAAATAGACCTTCATCCGCGTCCTTCCGTCCAGATTGTAGACCAAGCCGAAAAGGGTCCCGGACTCATTTTGCGTCTCGTCGGGTTTCTCGGCGAAACCATAGTTGTGGAGATTGTAGAAATCTCGATCGTAGTCCCTCATCAGAGCGTCCACTTCGATCCTGCCAAAGTCGATGATCGCAGCGACCAGCATTCCTGTGCCCGCCCCCTCCGCCTTACCCGTTTCCCCAAAGATATTCAGACGCCGATAATAGAGGTCAAAGTGGAGTCCACCCACGGAGTTGGTCCGCCCTCGGAAGGTGTAGTGCTTCCGCTCCTCGTCCTTTGGATCGAAGGGGTGATCGTACCGGCTGTGGTAGAAGGTGACGCCCACACTTCCCCAGCTTCCCTGACCGTAGGAGATGTGTCCGCCGTAAAGTTGCTCCTTCAGGACATCCTTCTTCCGTCGTTCTGTCTCCGTCCGATGAAGACCGCTCTCGTAAATGCTACTCACCGTGCCGTCGTCGTTCAAAGTTGCATCCACATCGGTCTTCGATCCGAAGAGCGAGAAGGAAACCCCTTTCACAGAACCGGAACATGCCAGGCCGAGGAACGGGCCGACCTCAGAGGTGGAGGTGTAGGCTCGCAGCCCCCGTTCCCTCTTCTTCAGAGACGAAGGGAAGGAGGCCCCCTTGAGGGCTCCCGAATAGTCGCCCAACACCAGCCCCTGGCCGAAGTCGAGCCGGTAGTTGCCCGAGATTATTCGACTGAACAGACCAAGCTCGTCAAGGGAGACGTAAGAGACGGCGTGATCGCCCAGATTCTCCTCATCGGCATCCTTCTCAGTAAGAATCCCAATCTTGAGCTTGTCGGCTACGTTCAATTCGTTCCGGGTATACACCTTTTCGCGAAAGAGGAACCGATCCCCTTCGGCCTCGTCCGTGGAGGCCCCATGAATAATGCGGGAACGGAGTCGCCACGATAGGAGTGGAGACCGGGCTTCGGCCTCCACACTCACAAAAGGTCCAATTTTCGCCAACAATTGTTCATCGAAGCCGGGGAGATCGAGGAGTCCGGAGACGGACCTGAACCGGCCGGATTTTTCCCTCTGTTTCACAATATGTTGAGACTGAATGGGAGTGAGCCAGGGGATGCGCTGCAGTTCGGAGAGCGGAGCGGTGTTGAGATCGATGGGGTGCTGCCTCAGTTCTGCGATCCGCTCCAGAAGCTCCGACTGATCCGATGTCTCGCCATCGGTCTCCAAAAGATCTTCGTACTCCTGCTGGCCGCTGGCCCCGGAGAGGAGGCATGTTGTGAGCAGAGAGCCGAGGGCGAAGAGACGCAGCAAAGCAGTATCCTTCATACCGCTCACCAGGGAAGTGGTTGATGAACAGACATACGATAAGCAACATCAACGCAGCCGCCGGTGCTCCCGAGAGAAATATTCCTTGCTCAGCCTGGCCACCGTCCCTGACAGGGCGATGATGGCGATGAGATTAGGGATCGCCATAAGACCCAGGGCTGTGTCCCCAAATCCCCACACGATTTCCAGGGAGAAGACGGCTCCGAGGAAGTGCATGGTCACATAAACAACTTTGTACGGCAGAACAGCCCGGGGGCCGAAAATGTATCGGGCGCTGCGGTCCCCGTAATAGGACCAACTGATGGCCGTGGAGATGGCGAACAGAAAGACGGCGATGGTCACCAGGAATTTGCCGTACCGGCCGAGGATCGGTCTCAGTCCCTCCTGAAAAGACCAGGCTGTGAGCGGGGACCCGTGCTGGAGCATCAGGCCCTCGATGTGGACATCGGCCACATTCAATGGCCTCCCTTGCCGGTCGGTGATTGCCTCGACCGAGCCATCCCCTGACACGTGAAAGGTGCCGGTGAACGGTTCGCCCCTGTGAAGGATTCGGCTCCGCTCCACGGTCCCGTCCCGGCGGACGAAGACGACCCCCTTAGCGCGGCCCTCCTTCACAGCGAATGTCCCTGCGAACAGGTCGTCCGGGACGACGAGGGCGTCGGTTTGAATCCTGCCCGTATCTTTCATGACGGTGATGCCGCTTTTGGCCTCGAAGGGGAGTCTCTCCGTCTTCTTCTGATGCCACGTTCCCATGATGCAGATGACCAGCCCGGTGATGGTGCAGATGGCGATGGTGTCGATGAACGGTCCAATCATGGCCACTGTTCCCTCCCGCACCGACTCTTTGGTCTTGGCGGCAGCGTGGGCGATGGGGGCCGACCCCTGCCCGGCCTCATTGGAGAAGAGGCCTCGCTTGACCCCCCATATGAGCGTCCAGGTCAGCGTCGCCCCGGCAAAACCGCCGATGCCCGCAGTAGGCGTGAAGGCCTCCCTGAAGATGAGGGCGAGGGTGGCCGGAATCTGTCCGTAGTTCAGCAGGAGGACCGTCAGACCGCCGGTTACGTAAATGATCGCCATGGCCGGAGCCAGACGGCAGGCCACCTGGCCGATCCTCTTGATGCCACCCAGAATGACCAGCGCCACCAGGCTGGAGGTGATCAGACCGGTGATCCATTGGGGCACGCCCAAATCGGCCCTGAAGCTGTCGGCCACAGTGAAAGATTGGATGGCGTTTCCTGTGCCGAAGGAGCAGACGACGGCCAAAGCAGCGAAGGTGGCCCCCAACCACTTCCACCTTCTCCCCAAGCCCTTTTCGATGTAGTACATCGGACCGCCGGAGGCCGAACCGTCGGGGTGGAGAATGCGATAGTAGTGAGAGAGGGTGCACTCCACATATTTGGTGCACATCCCAAAGACGGCCGTAACCCACATCCAGAAGAGAGCCCCAGGACCACCGTAGTGGATGGCTGTGGCCACTCCGGCGATGTTGCCGATCCCAACTGTGGCCGAGAGCGCAGCCGAGAGGGCCTGAAAATGGCTGATGTCCCCTTCATCTTTCGGATCGTCGTAATGGCCGGCAATCACCTCCACACTGTGGCGAAATTTTCTGATCTGGACAAAGCGAAGCCGTATGGTGAGAAAGAGCCCTGTGCCCACTAAAAGAATCACCAGGAAAGGCGCCTGCGGGGGCCAGTTCCAGACAATCCCCATGGCAAAATCGATGGCGTGCTTCAAAGTCTCCATGCTCGTCTCCTCTTCCAAATCAAGCCGGTGCGGAAATGGGGCCGCGATCACTCAGGCCGCGAAACCCCAAATCAAGAGGGCACCATAACGCATGACTTTTCTAACATAAGAACATGCTTGAAAATGATTCTTGCCAAGTGACAGAGACTTGATCACCAATACCATCCATCACTATAACTTTTTTTCGCGGAATTGTCAACAAAAAAATTGGTGAGAAGAGATCTTTTGTGGCGGTCTCGTTGGGAAATGGTGGGCGAAGGGGTAAAAAGTTGGAGATATTCCAAAAAAGTTCTTGACTTTTGCCCCAAAAAGTGATTAAAATATACGGGCCCTCCGGGCAAAAATTGTGAGCCCATCTGTCGCACACGCAGGCTGTCCCTTTGCCGCAAAAGGGCGAGAACGGTTTACACATTGTCTAAAAAGGAGGAGTGAAAAATTATGGATACCTTCTACTTTGATTTCCGTGACGTATTCCGGGCCGCCAGGATCGGTCTCAGTAGCAAAAAGATGTGGATCCTCTTCCTCTGCTTGGTGCTCGCCCATGTGATCTATCTGGTCTTGGGCTACGTTGCCCTGTTGGCCAGCGGATTCTCCCTCCAGACCATCTGGCAGACCTATGGACTGTTTCCGGTGGCGGTAGCCGATCAATTTGCTTGGTACAGTTGGGCTATCTTCGGGCTGGCGGTGCTTCTCTGCCTGGTCGTCTACCTGTTCGGCAGTGCAGTGGTGGCCAGAATCTCCTTTCAGCAATTGAAGGGTGATGAATTCTTCACCGCGGGAGAGGCCTTCAGGTTTGCCAAGAGGCACTGGAAGGCCGCTGTGGTCACCCCCTTCAGCCTCCTTATCATCATCGCTTTTGTCATCTTCTGCGGTCTCGTCCTCGGGCTTGTGGCCCGAATCCCTTATGTTGGAGAACTGGGATTTTCGATCTTTCTCATCCCCATCGTTCTTGTCTCTGTCTGCGTCATTCTGACAGGGGTGGTGGTGGTGGTCTCCTTCGTTCTCAGTCCGGCTATTGTGGCCACAGCCGGGGAGGACACCATGGAGACGGGCATCCAAAATTTCTCCACCCTGTGGAGTCAGCCGTGGCGCTTGGTCGTCTATGAGGCCATTCTCAATGCGTCCGCGGCCGTGGGGTTTTACATTCTCAGCCTCTTCACCTTCAGCGCTTTGGTCCTTGTCTACTGGGTCTGCGGGCTTTTCATGGGTCCCAAAATGGCCCACATCGCCAGTGTGGCCGTGCAGTACCTTCCCGCCTGCCCCTTCTTTCAGAACTTCACCCAGTACTTTTGGTGTCCGAAGGTCGCCCATTGGCTACCCGCCCTCCCTGTTCCCCAAAAGATGGGGGTGACTGGAGGGGTGGCGGCCGTCATCTCCGGACTCTCCCTGATCCTGATCATGTGGGCGGTCGTCTCCTACGCCTGGTCCACCCTGGCTGTGGGTCAGGCCATCATCTATCTCATCCTTCGCAAAAAGAAGGACGACGAAAACCTGTTGGAGCGGGAGGAGGAACCGGAAGAGGAGGAGGAAAGAGCCGAGGAGCCTGAAACAAAATCTGAGCAAACCAAGGGGGTGAAACCCAGGGCGGAGGGCGAGTCTGCCGAAGATACAGAGAGAACTTAACTCACCTGGCTCGTTCTACGGTAAGAGGGGAAAACCACTGGACTCCGAAAACCGGTGGTTTTTTCTTTTTCTTCGGCCTACCGACGCTCCTTTCGTCGAAGAGACGAGAACTCTTTTGGGGTACCGATGGGTCTCACTTTAGCGTTGACAGGATGAAGGGGTGAGCATATATTTTAGGCTCTTTCTGAAAAGGGCCAGACTGGGAAGGGATGACTGAACACCTTAATCGGATGTATTGAAAATGGACTGGGGTACGCAGAACATTCGCAATTTCTGTATCATTGCTCACATCGATCACGGCAAATCCACCTTAGCGGATAGGTTGCTGGAGTTGACTGGCACCGTCCCGGCTTCAGAGATGGTGGACCAGGTTCTGGACGACATGGATCTGGAGCGGGAGCGAGGGATCACCATCAAGTCCCATCCCATTCGGATGGACTACGCGGCCCGAGACGGGGAGATCTATGTCCTCAATCTCATCGACACCCCGGGCCACGTCGATTTCACCTACGAGGTGTCGCGCAGCTTGGCCGCCTGCGAGGGGGTCTTGCTGGTGGTGGATGGTGGACAGGGCATCGAAGCCCAGACCATCAGCAACCTCTTTCTGGCTCTTGAGTACAATTTGACCATCATCCCCATCATCAACAAGGTCGATCTGAAGAACGTTCAGGTCGACGCGGTCAAGGGTCAGATGATCGATCTCATGGGTATTTCGGAGGGTGACATCCTCCTGACCAGTGCCAAACAGGGCATCGGCACCGAGGAGGTATTGGAGGCCATCGTCCACCGTATTCCGCCACCCCAACACAATGCCAACAATCCCGGTCGGGCCCTCATTTTCGACTCACAGTTCGACCGGTACCGCGGTGCCGTTCCCTATGTTCGTGTCTTCGACGGGGTCTTCACCCCCGGGATGCGGATTCGGCTCTGCTCCAGCGGCAAAGAGTTTGAGGTGGGCGAGGTGGGGGTCTTTCGTCTCCATCGCATCAAGAGGGACAGGCTCTCAGCCGGTGAGGTGGGTTACATTGTGGCCAACATCAAAAGGGTCTCCGACACCAAGGTGGGTGACACCATTGGAGATGCGGATGAGGCCGAGGTCCTGCCCCTGCCGGGTTACAAAGAGGTAAAACCTATGGTCTTCAGCGGCCTATACCCGAGCAACGGTGACAGTTATGAGGAACTGAGCCATGGTCTGGAGCGTTTGAAACTGAACGATGCCTCCTTGAGCTATGAGCCGGAGACCTCCGTGGCCCTGGGATTCGGTTTCCGGTGCGGCTTTCTGGGCCTGCTCCACATGGAGATCGTTCAGGAGCGCCTGGAACGGGAGTACGGCCTGGATATCATTACCACTGTGCCCAACGTCAAGTATCGGATCCTCTTGACCAACGGCGAACGGGTCTTCGTGGAGAATCCGGCCACCATGCCGGAGGCCCGGCTGATCGAGGCCGTTGAGGAACCCTTCATCCGGGCCCACATCATCGCCCCGGCAGACTATGTCGGGGTGGTCATGAAGCTGATGAAGGAGCGGCGAAGCCTGTTTAAGACGATGGACTATCTCGACCGGACCAAAGTAGATCTGCACTACGAGCTGCCCTTTTCAGAGATCGTCTTCGACTTCTACGATAAACTGAAGTCGGTCAGCCGGGGGTACGCCTCCTTCGACTACGAATATATCGATTATCGCAAGTCTGATCTGCTCAGATTGGACATCTTGCTCAACAACGAGCCGGTGGATGCGCTCTCGACCATCATCCACAGAGATCGAGCCTACGACTGGGGTCGGAGACTGTGCCAGAGGCTGCGCACTCTCATCCCGAGGCAGCTCTTTGGGGTGGTCATCCAGGCGGCTGTGGGCAGCCGGGTCATCGCCCGGGAGTCGATCGCGCCCCTGCGCAAGAACGTGACGGCCAAATGCTACGGCGGCGACATCACCCGCAAGAGGAAACTGCTGGAACGACAAAAAGAAGGCAAACGACGGATGAAGCAGGTGGGCAGAGTTGAGATCCCCCAGGAGGCCTTTCTGGCCGTTTTGAAGGCGGAAAAGTGATGGGACAACAGATCGGGTTCCCCTCTCAGCCTACGTTTCTAAAAGGCCTCTGTCCGGAGACGCATAGGTTTTTTCCATTCCGAACCAGGTCCTGAACCTTGCCCTGAAACAAGTGGAGGGTCAAATTCAGGATCTCCGATTTCGGAATCTCCTACTGACAACAACGGGATTCCGGCACAAAAACACGCCGGAATGACAAACAGACACTAAATAGGAGGAGATAGAGTTGAAACGAAAAAAACAGAAAAAGAAGAAGTCGATCGTTCGTGAGTACGTGGAATCGATCGTCGTGGCCGTCTTTTTGGTCATGTTTATCATTCGCCCTTTCATTGTTCAGGCCTTTCGTATCCCCTCGGGGTCCATGGAGGACACGCTCTTAGTGGGTGATTTTCTCTTGGTCAATAAGTTTATTTACGGCGCCAAAAGTCCAGACAAGATTCCCTTCACTAAGATTGATATCCCCTATTTTACTCTACCTGCCTTGACCGATCCGAAGCCCAGGGACATCATTGTGTTTCGGGCACCTCACGAGCCGGACAAGGATTTCATCAAGCGGTGCATTGCCGTTCCCGGACAGACGCTCGAGATCAGAGACAAGGTCGTCTATATCGACGGCCAAAGGATGGACGATCCTCCGAAGTCGAAACACATTGCCAATTGGTCCATTCCTCGGTCGGCTGGTCTGCGCGATAACTTCGGCCCAACCCGGGTGCCGGCAAAAGGCGACACTCTCCGTCTTGCCGATCTGAACGAGTACGAGTACGAAATGTTGAGGACGTATCTGAGATATAAAGGGAAAACCCTTTCCAGGGGAAGCAATATGTTCCTCCTGGACGGCCGGAGGGTCAAATATTACATCATGGACCAGGACTGCTATTTCATGATGGGCGACAACCGCGACAACAGTCGCGACAGTCGCTTCTGGGGATGGCTGCCCAGAAGGAACATTCGGGGCAAGGCCCTCATCCTCTATTGGTCCTGGAACAGCGAAGCGCCCCTGTACGATATCCTCCATAAAATCCGCTGGGCCCGGATCGGATGGCTCATAAAATAGGACTTTCTGCCTTCGGTGGCGGTAACTGAGCTCGGGTAGGAGTTGCCCTCCTACCCGCATCAACTTGACCCAGTCTGGATTTTGGGGCCAGCACGGAGCAATGGAGCGTGATGTGCAAGCCGACATTGAGAGGGTAGCTCAGCTTGTTGGTGAGGCCAAGCAAATTGTGGCTTTTACCGGTGCAGGGATTTCGGCGGAGAGCGGGATACCAACGTACAGGGACACGAACGGTCTGTGGACCAAATATGACCCGGACAAATATGCCAGCATAGACTACTTCTTACAGGAGCCATCTTACTACTGGCAATTTTTCAGGGAGGTGCGCTATCCTTTATTGTTCAAACGGGCCAAGGCCAATCCAGCCCATGTGGCTCTGGCCGAGCTGGAGAGTATCGGTAAGCTCCGATGTATCGTCACCCAGAACATCGACGGCCTTCATCAGCAGGCGGGCTCGAAGCGGGTGATTGAGCTTCACGGCAACACCCGCATCATCCGCTGCCTGGACTGCTCCAGAGAGCACACCCCGGACAGGGTGTACGAGTTGACGGAGAGGCAGATGCCACCTGTGTGCCCGGATTGTGGAGGTATCCTCAAGCCGGCCGTCGTCTTCTTCGGCGAACCGCTGCCAGAGGGGGCCATCCGTGAAGCGTACGCTGAGGCCGAAGCCTGTGATCTTCTTCTTGCAGTGGGCAGTTCCCTGGTCGTTTATCCTGCGGCCCACATCCCTACCCAGGCCAAGGAGTACGGGGCAAGGCTCGTCATCATCAACAAGGATCCCACCGCCATGGACACCATAGCGGATGTGGTCGTCCACGCTGAGGCCGGCACCGTCCTGCCTCAGATTGTCGAAATCATCGCCCCCTCTGAGAGGTGACTCCACCACTACAGGTCTGGTGCCGTCCATAGGGTTTGGACTCCTGAGCCATTGGCGGACCTTCAACCGGGATTGGAATCACCACAGTCGCCGAAGCCCTTTCCGTCCCAATATATTGGAGCAAGAGCGGAGAAGCGGACGACATCTCGCAAACTCCAGAAAAAATACCCGATCAAGAAAAAGGCTTGACAAGACCTGTCCTGAGTCTTGTCATACATGGCACAGAGAATAATCATCTACTATTGAAGCACAGGGGGCAGCGGGTTTAAGGAGTTTTGTCCTCAGTGGGTGAACAAAGACATAGATGAAAATGTAGAGAAGATGTTGGGATGCGGGTTAATATCGGGTGGCTATTTTAAATATATC
>JBHIER010000037.1:0-12939 GCA_046760705.1 bacterium | reverse complement strand
ATCCTCCAGTGCGCCGGATGAGGAGATCACATTCGATATTCCCATTGTGATCAATGGCCGGGTCGAGTTCTTTCTCGACTACTTTCAGAACGAGGCGCGGCAGTCCTTTTCGACATATCTGAGGAGATCGTCAAAATACATCGATCCCATGCGGAACATTTTGGAGCGACACGGTCTCCCCAAGGATCTCGTTTACCTGGTCCTGATCGAGAGCGGGTTTAACCCCTTTGCTTACTCCCGGGCCCACGCCATGGGGCCGTGGCAGTTTCTGGCAGGGACTGCCAGAATTTATGGATTGAGGCGGAACGCCTGGGTTGATGAGCGGCGCGACCCGATCAAATCGACCGAGGCGGCGGCTCGATACTTGAAAGATCTGTATCAGATTTTCAACGATTGGTATTTGGTTCTGGCGGCCTACAACGCCGGACAGTACCGGGTGCTGAGGGCCATCAATGAGGTGCAGAACCGTAGCTATTGGGCCTTGGACCTTCCTTCTCAGACAGAGGAGTTTGTGCCAAGATTTGTGGCCGCGGCCATTATTGCCAAGAATCCAGTCCGATATGGGTTCGATATCGAGTACGAGCGACCGGTTGATCACGAGTTGGTCTTGGTGGGGGGGAGGACCGATTTGAAGATCGCCGCCGCATGCATGGGGTGCGAGGTGGGGCTGTTAAGAGAGCTCAATCCTGAGCTGAGACGATTGGTCACACCACCCGATGAGCCCGCGTACCCGTTGCGAATCCCCAGAGGGGCAAAGGAGCGCTTCTCTCTCTGCAGCGAGAACCTGGTTGAGCAAGATGGGCTCAGTTGCAGACCGCAGGGGTGAGAGGCGAGGAGGCTTGCACCCCTTGATCCGAAGCATCTGCCAGCCCAATCGGAGACCCCCTGCCGGACCGCCCACTCCGGTCGGAATTTGAAAGTCTGAAAGTCAACCCAATTTGTGTTGACTTTTTTTGTCTCTTTTTGTATATTTAGAAAAATTTCTGCCTCAATGACTTAGTGGGGCCCTTTCTTTCTGAGGGAGTGATAGAGATGGCGAAGCGTAGTGACTACATTCTGGGGGGTGTCATCGTTCTCAGCCTTCTCCTCTTTCTGGTCATCGTGACGTACATGTTCTGGACCGTGGCCAGCAGAGGCGGATTGGCCCTGGCTCCGAGCGGGAATCGTGTGGCCCTGATTGAGCTTTTGGGACCGATCAATGCCTCGGAGAACATCGTTCGGCAGTTGAAGAAGTACAAAGAGAACGATTCGATCCCAGCGATCGTGTTGCGCATAAACAGCCCAGGGGGGAGTGTGGCTTCAACTCAGGAGATGTACCGTGAGATCAAGCGGGTTCGGGCGGTCGGGAAGAAAGTGGTCGTCTCCATGGCCAGTGTGGCAGCCTCCGGGGGGTATTATGTGGCCTGTGCGGCCGATACCATCGTGGCCAATCCCGGGACCCTGACCGGCAGCATTGGGGTCATCCTCGAATTTCCGAACACCGAGGAACTGTTCAAGAAGATAGGGATCCGGTTTGAGGTGGTCAAGAGTGGCAAGTATAAAGATATAGGATCGCCCATGCGCAAGATGACCAAAGAGGAGCGAAAGTTGCTGCAGGAATTGATCGATGACACGTACAATCAGTTTGTGGATGTGGTGGCTGCCGACAGGGGGCTCGACAGGCAGGCTGTGTTGGACCTGGCCGACGGCCGGGTCTTCACCGGACGGCAGGGACAGGACTATGGATTGATCGACGTCTTGGGCGACTATGAGGAGGCCATCGCCCTGGCCGCCGAAATGGCCGGGATCGAAGGAAAACCGAAGACGGTTCGGGAGTGGCGAAAACGGATCACCCTGTGGGATCTGCTCCTTCAAAAACTGGGAGGGACTGGGCACCAATCATACCTGATGCCATCCCTGGAGTATCGATTTCAATAGGGGAAGAGCTGAAATGCCCATATACGAATTTGAGTGTGCCCGGTGCGGAGAGCAGTTCGAAGAGTTGATCCGGAGTGCGGTCGAAGAGAAGATCCTCCTCTGTCCAAAGTGCCACGGAAGGAAGATCAGGAGGCTCTTTTCAGCTTTCGGGTTCAAATCGGGTTCCAAAGCGGTCTCTTCCCTTCCGAGCGCGGGCCAATCATGCAGGACATGTGCAGCCAAAACATGCGATACGTGTCGATGAGCCGTTAACGCTCTTTTGCCAAAGGGGGTTGGACATGACAAAAGCGGATATCGTGAACGAGATCGCCGAGGCTACAGGCTTGACCAAGACCGACACGAGCCTTGTTGTGGAGGAGATGCTGGCCTCCATTTCGAACGCCCTGGCGAAGGGCAAGAATATTGAGATCAGGGGATTCGGACGCTTCAAGGTGAAGAGGAGGGCTCCTCGGACAGCTCGCAATCCGAGAACAGGGGAGGCGGTCCCCATACCGACACGAAATGTTCCTGTCTGGGAACCGTCCGATGAATTGAAGGGGCGAGTGGGGAGGATCAGGAGGCGATTGTCCTGAGCTTCTCATTCCAATAGTGACATTCCGACAGTGAGGGTTTCGCTCTGGGAAGCTCTCAGAGGAGGTGATGTGTTTGCCCAGCGGGAAGAAGAGAAAACGACACAAGATTGCCACTCATAAGAGAAAGAAACGGTTGAAAGCAGATCGCCACAAAAAGAAGAAGAGATGATTATTGGTGTCCTGTCGGATACCCATATACCGGTTCGGGCTTCCCGCCTCCCGGAGCCGGTGGTGCGGGCCTTGCGAAAGGTCGATCTCATTTTGCACGCAGGGGATTTCATCTCCTTGAGGGTTTATGAGGAGCTTCAGCACTTGGGCCGGGTTGAGGCTGTGGCGGGTAATATGGACGATGCAGAAATCGCCAAGTTTTTGCCCCCTCTGAAGGAGATTTCGCTCGGAGGTCTCACTATCGGGTTGACACACGGTGGAGGTGGCTGCTCCGATTTACCGCAGCGGGTGCGAGCACGTTTTCGACAAGATGTCGATTGCGTTGTCTTCGGCCACTCCCACATGCCATATAATGAAAGAGACGGAAAGACGCTTCTGTTCAACCCCGGGAGCACCGCCTTCCGCCCCAACCAATCTTACGGAATATTGACCGTAGAGAGGGGTGAAATCTCAGGAGATATCGTCTATTTCTGAAAGATTCAGATGGCATCTTTCATCGTTAAACTGCTGAACGTCTACTTGGTGGTTGTGCTCATCCGGGTCATTCTCTCATGGGTCCGCCCGAACCCCTACAACCCTTTCGTGCAGGTCATCTACAAGCTCACCGAACCGGTTCTGGCTCCCATTCGACGGATCGTTCCCCCCATCGGCGGGACCATCGATGTGTCCCCCATCATCCTCGTCTTTATTATCTATGTGATTATGAGTATCCTCTGAGACTTCAAATGTGATGTCCCGATGAGATGGAGAAAGACAGAGGATGGGTACATCGTCCGTCTGGAGAAGGGCGAGGAGGTTCTCAGCACCCTGACACAATTCGTTCGACAGCAGAACATCCAGGGCGGGACGGTTCAAGGCCTCGGTGCAGTGAAGGATCTGGTCTTGGGGATCTTCGACCCCCACAAGAAGGAATACGTGAAGCGGACCTTTCGAGAGAATCTGGAGTTGGGAAATCTCACCGGAAACATCTCCTATGTCGATGGGAACCCCATGCTCCACTGCCACGTCACCGCGGCCGGGGCCGATCTGAGGGCTTTTGCCGGTCACCTCTTTTCGGCCATCATTTCGGCCACAGGTGAGTTTGTCATCAACCCATTCACCGACCGGATCACCCGTGTCCTCGACGAGGAGGTGGGTTTAAACCTCCTGGAGGTTTGAACCCTTTTGGAATTGTAAGTCGCACCTCTGCAGACGGGGAGAAGGGCTTGCAGTGAGGCACGGAGCGAAAGCGGAGCGCGGTCTTGTGTGACGCTACTCCGCGGAGATTTGCCCCACGGTGGCCACAAACCGGTCGGGAAATGTTACCGGGTGTCGATGACTTCAGTGCCTTCGGGGATGTGGAAGACGAAGATTCCATCGTCGATCTTCTTATTGATCCTGATGTCCGAGAGGGCGTACGTGGTGACGTTCCGGTGGATGTCCCTGTATTCCACTCTTCTGGTCAGCCACTCTTTGCGGTCGATCCAGACGAACAGTTCGGTGACAAAGGAGTCCTCCTCCTTGGGGATGAGTTTCAACCGATCACAGTCGACCTCGTCGAGTCTCTCATGGCCCAAATATAGGTGGGAATAGTTCTCGACGTAATCGAAGAGCAGATTCTTCAGCAAAGGAAAGTCGGGATCGCTCTCGGCGTCGGTGACGAAGACCTGGGAGTCCTGGATAGCATAGCGCCAGACCGTCTTCCCGTCGGAAGTGAGGATCTGCTCTTCCGTCTCCAGGCGAAATCGGTCCGGTTTCTTGATGAAGAACCGACCGCGGGAGCTCTGTGATCTTTTGGCCAGGGTCCAGGTGAAGGTCTCCTCAAATTCGGCCGAGAAGGTTTTCAGGGAACGATATCTCTTTTGAACACGCTTGACGATCTCATTGGCCGACTGGCCGAAGGCGACTTGGGTCGTCATCAGGACCACCAAAATGAACGTGGTTGGGATTTTGGATTTTGTCATTTTTCTTTTAACTCCTCTAATTGGTCCCGGTCGATGAGCACCTGCCGGGCCTTTGAGCCGTCGAAGGGGCCGACGATGCCGGCCTTCTCCAGTTGATCCATGATGCGCCCGGCGCGCGCGTACCCAATCCCCAGCCTCCGCTGGAGCAGCGAAACGGAGCCCTGCTGATGGCGAATGACCAGATCCTTTGCCTTTTCGAAGAGCTCATCCTGGCCGTCGATATCGAAACCTGCCGCCTCCATCTCCGCCGGGGACTGCTCGGGCAGTTTTGGGATCTCGAAGGCGAAGTTCTGTTCTTTTATGAATTTCACGATGGCCTCCGTCTCTTGGGTCGAGATAAAAGAGCCGTGAATGCGGAGCGGTTCCCGATGGCGTGGCGTCAGAAAGAGCATGTCCCCTGCGCCCAGAAGTTTCTCAGCCCCGTTGGCGTCCAAAATGGTCCGCGAGTCGATCTTGGAGGCCACTTGAAAGGCGATGCGGGTGGGGAAGTTGGCCTTGATGAGGCCTGTGATCACATCCACGGAGGGGCGCTGCGTGGCCAGAATGAGGTGGATACCCACAGCCCTGGCCATCTGAGCCAGGCGGGTGAGGGTACTCTCGATCTCATCGGCAAAGGAGGATAACATCAGATCGGCCAGCTCATCGACGATGATGACGAAGTAAGGGAGCGGCTCTGCCTCTTGCTCTGCCGGTTTTATGCGCACCCTCTCATTGTATGTGTCGATGTCCCGAACGCCTGTTCTGGCCAACTGTCGGTACCGATCCTCCATCTCGTTGACTACCAATTTCAACGTTTCGGAGGCTTTCTCGGAGTTGGTGATCACCTTTTGGGACAGATGGGGGATACCGTTATAGAGGGGGAGCTCTAACATTTTGGGATCGATCATGAGGAACTGGACCTCTCGAGGGTGGGTTCTGTTCAGCAAGATGCTGGAGATGATGGCGTTAATGCAGACGCTCTTTCCAGAGCCTGTGGCCCCGGCGATGAGCAGGTGAGGCATCTCAGCCAGATCGGCGGAGTAGGCCTCGCCGGAGATGGTCTTGCCCAGGGCGAAGGTCAGCTTCGATTGGGACCGCTGAAACTGGGGCGAGGAGAGGATCTCTTTGAGATAGACGAGCGAAGGCTGCGAATTGGGGATCTCAATGCCCACCGCGGCCTTGCCAGGTATGGGGGCCATGATGCGGATGGATTTGGCCTTCATGGCCAGAGCCAAATCGTCGCTCAAACTGGAGATGCGGCTCACCTTGACGCCCGAGGCCGGCTCAAGTTCATAGCGGGTGATCACCGGGCCGGGATTGACCTGAACCACCTTACCCTCCACGCCGAAATCGGCCAGCTTGGACTCTAAGATGGCCGCATTCTTCTCAAGCACCCCCTTTTCGACCTGCTCCTCTGTCCGCGGGGGATCGGCTAAAAGATCAAGAGTAGGGCACACGTAACCGGTTGCCTCTTCAACCACTGCCGGTTCTTTCTGCCCCTTTTGAGCGGCCGCTTTCACCCCTTCCCCGATCTTCGGTTGGGCCGCTGGCTCTCCCTTTTTCACCTCCTCTCTTTCCAGCTCCCTTCGCTCACGAACCTCCTCCCTCTTGACCTTCTTTTCGACTCTTCTCATGGCCAAAATGGCCCTTCTCCTTGCCACCCAGTCGGAGATGCGGGCCAAGGGGGTCTCGGCCGTGAGAAGGAGGACGACAATTATAAGGAACCCTAAAAGAACATACGTACCCACCTGGCCGAAGTATTTGATACAGAGACCAGCCAGAAGGTCACCCATTTTGCCGCCGAGGCGATACTGCACGCTTTTCGACAGAAAGGCCATCGAACTGGTTGCCAGACAGAAGAGAAGGCCCAGAATGGATAGGAGAACAGTGCGCTTGAGAAGCTTTCTCATCGGTGCGCATCGGAACCGGTTCCATCCCCACAGGAGGAGAAAGACGGGGACAAGGAGAGCGGGATAGCCGACCAACCGGTAGAGGTAATGGGAGATGAAGGCCCCAAACCGTCCGCCCCAGTTGTTGGTTCGGCCGGCCGAGCTGAAAGGGTCAGGGGAATCCCCTCGAGAATGGGTCAGCAGGCTTATCCCCACAAATATGCTCAGGGCGACGAGGAGAACACCGAGCACCCGAAAAGCCCTTCTTATGTGTGGGTCAGAACTCCTTGGCATCCACAACTCCTCGGAAGATAAGTCCGTGATTTTCTTGCCAAATCTGACGAAATATATCATACAGGGCCGGACTTGTCAACAAAAAACCTTCTGAAGGGGGTGACACATTTACCCGGATTCTTGATTAAAACAGTCAGGCCTGTCCCGATCCTTTAAACACAGTATTTGATTCTATCGCTACAAGGAGCTATGTTACGAGAAAATCAGCAGAAGAGACAGATTTTATAATTGAAAAGCTCAAGAACGCATTCAAGACAGGGCTTGGTGGACAAGCGCAGATCATACGCGGAAAAATCGGTGGGGGGAGGGGAGCTCACCGCTAGAGATTCTGTCCTTAGAGGGGAATAATAACTCGTTGTGATACGAACGGATTTATTTTCCTCCTTGCTTTCAATATTTCTATAAACCGCTCAATTCTGGTGCGTAGATCTCCCTTCATCTTGAGTGAAAATCGGTGCAATTCCCTGTGCCTATTTTGCCATCACGGATTGCCAGACAGACACGTGGCCCATCTCCATGTCCCCATCCTGGTATCTCCTTGTCATAGTCCATCTTCTCTAAGACATAGTTATAAATCGCGCGCGCTTTTTCCAGAATAGTCTCTTTACCCTTGGTTGCCTCAGAAGCAAGCCGAGCTATCACATCGTCAATAATAGCAAACTTACTCGGCCGAAGATATCTCTGAAACGGGCCCATATCTCCTTGAAATTCTGCAACTTTTCCATCCTGAATTTGCGCGCTCGCAGTCGGTTGGGTCCGATGGACCACTTCTGCCGCCTTTATGAAGCTCTTTTTATCAGCCACTGCGCAAAACGTCTCAAGTTGTGCGATATTCATCGCGTACTCCTTTCGTTTCTAATTTCCCAAAATATATTAAAAAAACCGATATGTCAAATTGAAAATTTAAATAGAAGAGTGGGGTTGCCAAAGAAAGAATTGATAGTCTTATCATTTATCCCAAATTTTCAAACATTTGTACCCGGAGAGCCAAGGCATATACTTATCAGTTGTATTTCAATTATAGGCGGAAGAATCGATGGCGGGATGGGATGTCACCGGTAGAGATCTTATCTTCGGAGGAGGATGGTGACCTTTCTGGGATATTAAATTTACCTCCAGTGATTCTGGATCATTCTATCAAAGATTTTCACGAGGGTGGATACCTTGTGCCTGCCGCAGTCAAAGCAAGCTGAAAAAGAGGTTGACTCTCGCCTATTTTTATAGTATACTTTATGCCTTCTACACGCATTGGGAGAAGCGAATTGAGCGTGATACAGGCGTCGAGGAGGATGAGATTTATCTGTGTGGATACTGTCTCCGAGGCAGTGGCCGAGATGAGGCGGATCGGAGCTGATGAGTACAGCCTCGATGTGATGGCTCCCAAAGCCCTGGGGCGGATGGTCAAACTGGAGAGGGTCTCCTCTCCGGCAGCCAATATTCTCAAGCAGGAGATGCTCTCTCTCGGTGGCGACGCGGCTGTGGCCCGGGAGGTGATCACCGGGAGAGCCGAGGTCTCCGATGTGCTCCTCATGGGGACACTCAAACAGTTGAAGGGGCTGGCGGCCAAAATTTCGAACCAGCCCTTCGGCCTCTCCAGGATCGCACAAGAGTTCAAAGCCCTTTTAGAAGGTGCGGAAACACCTGCCCCTTATCGGCTGGAGTGCAAAGAGTATAGGCTCAACCTCATCTCCCGGACACACATCATGGGAGTGCTCAACGTGACTCCCGATTCCTTCTCTGATGGAGGCCGTTTTTACGCCTTCGATCGGGCGGTGAACAGGGCCAAGCAGATGGTTGAGGAGGGGGCTGACATCATCGATGTGGGCGGGGAATCCTCGCGGCCGGGCTCTGAACCGATTGGTGTTGATGAGGAGCTGACCAGAACCCTGCCCGTTGTGGAGAGATTGGTGCAGGAGTTGAATGTACCCATCTCCGTTGACACGTTCAAATCACAAGTGGCTAGGAAGGCCCTTGAAGCCGGAGCCCACATGATCAACGATATCAGCGGCTTGAAATTTGACCAGGAGATGGGTTCGGTGGTGAGCTACTACGATGTCCCCCTGATCCTGATGCACATCAAGGGTCGGCCCAAAGACATGCAGATCAATCCGACCTACGATGATCTCATCTCAGAGATGTTCTCCTCCTTGCAGGAGAGCGTTGGTAGGGCCCTGCAGGCCGGTGTGAAGAGGGAGAGAATCGTCATTGACCCTGGGATCGGGTTTGGTAAGACTGTCGAGCACAATCTGCAGATCCTGAGGCGGCTTCGGGAGTTCACCAGCATGGGCTATCCCCTGTTGGTCGGGGCGTCGCGAAAATCGTTTATCGGCGGGGTCTTGGGTCTTGGTGTGGACGATCGTTTGGAGGGATCCCTGGCAGCGGCGGCGGTGAGCATACTCCACGGGGCGCACATCCTTCGCGTCCACGACGTGAAGCCAACGGTGCGGGTGGCTCGGCTAGTGGATGCCATTATGAGAGCGCACGAGGGTCGGAGCCTCGACGGGCTCGAAGAGAAGACGGATCAGTGAACGGTGAGAGGGTGAAGAAGACGGCCCTCTACGAGGTCCACAAGCGCCTGGGGGCCAAAATCGTCCACTTCGCGGATCATCTCATGCCCGTCTATTACACGAGCATTATCGATGAGCACCGGAGAGTGCGCTCGACGGTGGGGCTGTTTGATGTCTCCCACATGGGTGAGTTCGAAATCAGGGGAGCCGATGCCTCACCTTTTGTGCAGCGCATGACCACCAACGACGCTGCGGCCTTGGAGATCGATCAGGCCCAGTATTCTGTGATGTGTTATCCTGACGGCGGGATCGTCGACGACCTGTTGGTTTACCGGCTGGAGGACCATTTCCTTCTCGTCGTCAATGCGGCCAACATCCTCAAGGACTTCGAGTGGCTAAAGAGGCACCTGGCAGGAGACGTTCACCTGGAGGACAGGAGCGATGAGATGGCGCTGCTCGCTCTCCAGGGGCCCAAGGCTGAGGATGTACTCTCTCCGTTGGTCGATATCGACCTCTCCCAGCTGAGGTATTATCACAGCCAATCTGTAGAGGTGGGAGGAGAGACCGCTTTGATTTCTCGAACCGGCTACACGGGGGAAGATGGGTTTGAGATCTATTGCCACCCCCAGATTTCTGAGCTCGTATGGAATATGGTGATGGAGGCGGGCCAGAGGTTCCACATTCAACCTGTGGGTCTCGGGGCCAGAGACACGCTCCGCCTGGAGATGAGATACGTCCTCTACGGAAGCGACATCAACGGGACCACCAATCCGTTGGAAGCCGGCTTGGGTTGGGTGATCAAGTTCGATAAGGGGGAATTTATCGGCAGAGATGCCTTGCTCGAAGCCAAGGCAGGGGGGCTGACCCGTAAGCTGGTCGGTTTTGAGACCGAAGGGCGGACGTTCCCCAGGAAGGGGTACAGTATCCGCAAGGACGGCCGAGAGATTGGCCGGGTAACCAGCGGCACTTTCTCGCCCTCCCTGGGGAAGGGCATCGGTCTTGGCTACGTGGCCATCGAACATGCACCAGTGGGCACGGAGTTCAACTTAATGGTTCGGGGCAGATGCGTTGGCGCGCGCATTGTCAAGACACCATTCTATACACAAGGCTCCCACAGATGATCGGTCCATGTTGAGAGGTGCGGGCAGGTCGATATGAGAATCCACGTCTATTTTACACTGAACGAGATTGGCGAAGACCACTTGCGGGGCAAGCGAGTGGTGGTCATTGATGTGTTGCGCACATGTACGACTATTGCCACGGCCATCGCCAACGGATGTCGTGAGATCATTCCGGCCGAGTCCATTGAGGCGGCCACCGCCTTGGCTACGGATATCGACAGAAAGTCCGTCTTCCTCTGCGGGGAACGAGAGGGCAAGCTTATCGACGGCTTCGACCTGGGAAATTCGCCCGGAGAGTATAAAGAGAAGGTGATCAAAGATAAGAACATCGTCTTTGTCAGCACCAATGGCTCAAAAGCCCTGGTGAAGAGCAGGCTGGCTTCGGTTTCGGTGATCTGCGCCTTTGTCAATGTGACGGCCGTTACAGACTATCTCCTTCAGGGGGAGGGAGACGTGGCTGTCCTGTGTGCCGGGCATCAGGGCCAGTTCGCACTGGAAGATGCGGTGTGCAGCGGCATGTTGATTGGGGGGCTTCGATCGAAGATAGAGAACGTTTTCGATCTCAACGACAGTGCTGTGGCCGCAGAAGTGATGCTGAAGAAACACGCCAAGAGGATCAAGGCCCTCCTTCGCAACTGCGATCACGGCCGCTATCTTACCGAGATCGGATATGGTAAAGATTTGCCCGTCTGCGCTGAAGTGGACTCCCTGCAGGTTGTACCCGTCATGCGAGAAGGGCGCATCACAAAGGCAGAGGGCGCGGATCGAAAGGTCTAAAGGAGAGGTGGTCAATGCCTTCTCAGGAGATGACGGACCGGATCTACCGGGTCATCGACGCCAATGCCAATCGGCTCAGGGAGGGGCTCCGGGTGGTGGAGGAGATCGCCCGGATGGTCCTGGATAACGGTGGTCTGACCAGCAGATTGAGACAGAGACGGCACGCCGTGGACGACCTCGTGGGGCACCTCAGCATTCCCCGGGAGAGGCTCCTCTCCGCCCGGGACAGCGAGGGGGATGTGGGCAGCGAAGGGGTGTGCGGCGAGACCCCTCGGACCGACTGTGAAGCCATCCTGCGGGCAAATCTGAGAAGGTCTCAGGAATCATGCCGGGTCCTGGAGGAGTTCAGCAAGCTCTTCGACCCCCACATCCCGGCATCCTTCAAAAAGATCAGGTTCGAACTGTACACATTGGAGAAAGAGATTGTCGGTGAGCTGAAGAAAAATCGACATGAAGAACATTGACGAATGGAGATTGTACATCATCACCGACCGCGCCCTGTCCAGAGGACGCTCCAATGAGGAGGTGATCCGCAGGGCGATTCTGGGTGGTGCAGACGTTGTCCAACTCCGCGATAAAGGGGCCTCCACGAGCGAATTATACCGGGAGGCCGTCCTTTTGCGCCAGTTGACCAGAGCCATGGACACCGCTTTTATTATCAACGACAGGGTTGATGTGGCCTTGGCTGTTGATGCCGAAGGTGTCCACCTCGGCCGGGATGACCTCCCGCTGTCCGTGGCTCGCCGGATGTTGGAGCCCCACAAGATCATCGGGGCCTCGACCCATTCTCTCCAGCAGGCCCGGGCCGCTGCCCAGGAGGGGGCACATTATCTGAGCGTTGGCCCCGTCTTTTCAACGACGACAAAAGAGGCCGGCCCCCCTGTGGGCGTGAACCTGATCCGTCAGGTCAAAGACCACATTGACATTCCAGTCGTGGCCATCGGTGGCATCCGTCTCCAGAATGTCACAGAGGTCCTCCAGGCCCGGGCTGACTGTGTGGCGGTGATTTCCGCTGCGGTGAGCGCTGAGGATGTGGAGAAAACCGTTCGGGCACTCAAAGCGAAGATCGAGTCCTCCCACATCGCCTCTATCGCTTGACAGTAACTGCCCGGCGCCTCCCACACGGTCTCAAGCAGCAGGACTTAAATCCTTCGATAACAAGCGTAAAGCCTTCTTTGACCATGGCTTTCAATTCTGTCACCACCTCTGTGGCACCACGCCTTTCAGCTCCCACTGGTAGAGACCAAGAAAGCGATGAATGAATTCAGTTGTACAATTTTCCCCACGGTCATCAAGTATGCCATTCCGGTGGCACCTGTCCCGGAATACCGAAATCTCCTTAATAGGGCGTGTGTCGAGCCAATTGAGGAGATTCCCCGGAGGCCAGTTCCTCTTATTGCAGCAGGCGGATAAAAGGGGCCGTCTGATTAAGACCATATTTTTCAAATACATAATCGGTTCAACATGAACGATCCTAAGGAGCGAAGGCTGGCAGCAGTTGAACTGGCAGAAAGAGGCCTCTGTAATCAAAGAATCGCTGGGAGAATATGTGGTTTTCATCGCAATACAGTCCACAGACTCTTACGGACCAAAAGGCTTTTGGGTTTGGAAGCTGTTCTCAAAGATGATCGAGGACTTAAGGAGCCTTACAAGTATATCAACGAAGTCCGCTGCCACGTAAAGAAGCTGCTCCGAAAATATCCTGAGTGGACTGATCAGGCCATCGCTCAGCAAGCTGCTCAAGACCTGGATATGGAGATCTCACGGAGCGC
>JBHIER010000036.1:0-13061 GCA_046760705.1 bacterium | reverse complement strand
GGGACGCCCGAGACCCGGCAAAGGATGGGCTCTACGTTCTTGACCTTACCTTTTGCTTTAAGCTCTCTTAATTTCTGCAGCACCTTTTCCTTTGTGGGTTCGAGGACACAGTCCAACCGGCGCAAGACAGTCATCGGGAGCATGACATCCTTGTATTGATTCGGCCGATACGGCCCACGCAGCAGGTCTGCCACAGACCAAATGAAGCTGACCTTTTCACCGAAGTTATTCACGGCCTTTCCTTTGTGGTAGAGGCCCTGCCAGCGCTGCGGCGCAGCAGGCGGGGAAGCCTGATATCGTCGGTCGTTTTTGCATAGGTTATATCACGTCCAAGAGAAAAGCAAGCGAAAACCAGATCCCAGTCTGAGGAACCCATCGGGCTGCGGCAGAGCTCCATCTGGCCCTTGCAGGCGGCCTTGAGTCGCCCCAGTTTCAGTTCCATAGCTACTAATCGGTGGAGCTTGCGGGACAATATAAATGATTACGTCTTAAGCATACGAGACCTCCCACGGCAGATAGAAACGTATACCTTTGATTTAAAAGCTCGCCCGGCTACAAACTGTCTCTCACTCAGAGTATTGCAAAGAAATAAAGGAAAGGCGTTAAGAATAACATATAAAAGTACGAGCAGCCTTCTCTGCAAGATAGTCACAAACCTGCTTCTAAAATCCAACACACCGAATATCGGTCAACCGTTCCAGCAGTGAGCCTTTTTTGCTCCCCTCACCGAGGGTGAGGTCGGAGACGACGACCTTTCCAATATTCTTAATATCCTCCACAAACCACCGTTTCTTCCGATACGCCCAGGTGTTGTGGATGACGTAATGGTTTCCATTGTGCTGGCCGAGATAGATCATCACATGTCCCGGAAACCCTAAAATTATGGCACCCGGTGGCGAAAGAGCCAGAGCCTCCAGTTTCTCTTCGGCCGAGACGCCTGGGCCAAAAGTGGCGAAGGCTTGGCCGGCCTTCAACTGGGAGCGTGAGTTGCGGGGCAGCCGAATCCCAAAAGTGGCGAAGATATCCAAGACATAGCGGGAGCAGTCCTTGGCCTCGAACATCCCGCCCCATCCGTAGGGCTGACCCAAACTCTTAAAAGCCTGACGAAGGATATTGGCTTCAGTGTACGGTAGATAACCCTCTGAAACATCTTCATCTCTGTGGATAAAGGCCTCTTCTAATGCGAGGCTTCCGTCGGCCTCCCGAAAAGGGAATTGGACCGCATAGCCGCTGTCAGTGTTTTGTAGCAGAGGCACCGTCGAGCCCATCTGCAACCTGGCGAGGAAACGGGTCCGAGCCGAGTCGCTGTAGACGTTAACGCCATTTCCCGTCACCACCAGCCTGTCTGATGACTTGAGATAGGCCTCGACCGCCCCTTTGCTCCCCGCAATCCCGATGTCGGTGGTCCTGATCCAACCGCGGGTGATGGGGGCCTGGACGTAGGCCCACGCTCTGTCCTTACTCAGGTGATACACAGCCACCGGCTCACCAGGATCTAAAGCCGAGTGCTGAAAGTAGTCGAACTCGTAATCGCCGCGCTTTTCCATGCCGATCTCCTCGGTGGGCAGAGCCCGGATGTCGGTCCGCCGTGTGACGAGACCGAAGGATACATTCAACCTTTCAGGAACGCTCTCTACACCCATGGCCCGTTCGATCTCTGCGTAAAAAGACTCAGAAAGGGGGTAATTGTTATGCCCGTAGCGGGTTCTCTTTCGGTGATGATCGAGGTTCCCCACCATCCCTCTGAGGATGGGCTCGCCGGAAACCTTCTCTCCAATCGTCATAACGTCCACAATGTAGACCTTCGAGGCAATCTCCTCATTTAAGCTATCGACATCCTCGGGCGAGAGCAGCACGCTGTCGGGATGCTCGATCTTACTGATCCAGAATTGGGGATCTTCCAACTCCGGGGTGACGTGGGGGAGGGGAAATCGCGCCATCTCCATCCGGGCTGAACAGCCGAGGAGAAGAAGAAGGGAGAAAAGAAGAAGACAGAATTTTCTATATCTATACGCCATCCATTGTTTGTCAATTTGTTGCATTTTATCTACGGGCACAAGGCCCTACACTACGGGCTCCTATCACAGTAGTGGAGCCCTTTATGGGCGTATTTCCATTTGTCGGATGTCTTCTTCGTCGAAATCCGACCTACATATCTTTTGGGGACGAGAGAAAGCAATCTGTTTTGATGAGAGAGATTTCAGCGCGCTAATTTATTTCTATCGCACCCTCCGCCTCCGGTTGGCGATGAAGTCCCAGAAGAGATAGCCGCCGACAGCCCCGGGCGGGGTAAAATAGGCCCGGCCTTTGTTCAATTCTGTCAGCCGCCGTACAAATCGCTGCAGATACGGATCGCTCGTGACCATAAATGTGGTGATGGGGATCCGCCTTTTGCGGCAGACGACCGCCTCGTTCAAGGTCAGGTTGACGATGATGGGATCCAAACCCAGGGGGTTGCGATAGAGCTGCCCGTTGGAGCGGCGGACGACCGACGGCTTGCCGTCGGTGATCATAAAGATCTGCTTGTTGGGATGTCGCTTCCGGGCCAGAATCCTGCGGGCCATCTCCAGTCCGGCCTTGGTATTGGTATAATAGGGTCCGGCCCCAACGTAGGGCAGATCCTTGATCTTCACTTCCCAGGCCTCATCGCCGAAGAGGACGACGTTCAAACTGTCCTTCGAATATTGAGTCAGGACCAACTCGCTGAGGGCTAAGGCCACCTGTTTGGCCGGGGTGATGCGGTCCTCACCATAGAGAACCATTGAGTGGCTCACGTCCAAGAGCAGCACAGTTGCGCAGGAGGTGAGATTCTCAGTCTCGTGAACCTCAAGATCCTCCTCACCGAGGCAAATCTCAGCCAGACCCTTCCGCTTGATGGCGTTGGAAATGGAGACGTTGAAGTCGATCTGCCTGGGGTTGTCTCCGAACTGATAAGGTTTGGTCTCCGGCAGCAACTCCGGGGACGCACCCCCCTCATAGGGGGTCCGGTGCTCCCCGACCCCACCCTTTCTCAAAGAGCTGAAGATCATGTTCAACGAATCGGCCCTGATCTTGCGTTCACCCTTCCGAGTCAGTTTTCGTTGCCCCCTGTCGATTCGTATGACTTCATCCTCTTTCAGTTTTCTCTCAAACTCATCAAGATCATAGTCGTAGCTGATGAGCCCCTGCTGCTGCAAATACCGCATATATTCTAAGGCTGTATCCACATCCCCGCTGGTCTGAAGAACGAGGTAATTGAAGAGGGAGAAAAGGTCTTTGAACTGTTTGAGCCTGTTGAACAGCTCTTCATCCCATTCGCCGTAACGAAAACGCATGATTCTATTCTCTCTCCATATCTCGCAACACAGTGGCCAGTACATCGGTGTATCGGAAGGCGCTGTCCAATGATTCCTTGGCCAAGACGTTGTGCTGATGCAGCCCCTCGAGGACAAACTCCATGGCTGCGGCCAGCTCTCGTTCAGATTTGGGGCGCATATATTTCGCCGTCACTTCCCTCAACCCGGCCACTCTGTTCAAGGCCCCGAAATAGCTCTTGAAGTTCATCTCATCGGAAATCTCTAACGTCCGCCCGCCGGAGAAGTGCTCGGCCACCCTCTTGTAGTGAGGGTTTTCAGGGCTGGATGAGCCCTTCGGTCGGTGCACGGGCGGAAAGTACCTGTTGAAGACCTTCTTCACCCCTTTGCCAACCAGATTGGTGGCCACAATGGTCGGCCCCTCCTGCTCCCCCTCATAGACCAGTTCGATCTTACCGGTGATGGCCGGAAGGAGGGCAATGAGGTCACAGATGCGGGGGTAGAGCCTCTTTTCGCCGGTCTTGAACCCCCTCCGCTCCATATTGCTCAAGAGGTTCTCGTAGGCGGTGATGGCCAGCCGGGCGCTGACGCCTGAACTCTGATCGACAAATTCGCTCTTCCGGGCCTCGATGGCTACCTCTTCGATGATTTCGCGAAAAAAGTAGGGGACTTCGAAGCTCAACCCCCGGTCGCTCCAGGCCTCCTGAGCCGTAATAGCCATGGCGTCCTCGAGATTGAGGGGATAGTGGGTGACGATCTGTGAACCGATGCGGTCCTTCAGCGGAGTGATGAGGTTGCCCCGATTGGTGTAGTCCTCAGGATTGGCGGTGCTGACGATGAGAACGTCCAGGGGGATCCTCAGGGGGAACCCTCGAATCTGAATGTCCTTCTCCTCTAAGATGTTGAGCAATCCCACCTGGATGCGCGGTGGCAGATCGGGCAGCTCGTTGATGGCAAAGATGCCGCGGTTGGTCCGGGGGATGATACCGTAGTGGATGACGGCTTCGTCGGAAAAATCGAGCCGCTCGCGGGCCGCTTTGATGGGATCGATGTCGCCGATGAGATCGGCTATGGTCACATCCGGCGTGGCCAGTTTCTCCTGATACCGGGCCTCTCTGGGCAGCCACTCGATCTCGACCCCGTCACCCTGCCGGGTCCTCAACCTCTGGCAAGGGACACAGACCGGCTCAAAGGGGTTGTCGTTGATAGGACACCCTTTGATGACGGGAATCTCCTCGTCCAGAAAGTTGACCAACTGTCGGAGGATGCGGCTCTTGGCCTGGCCGCGCAACCCTAAGAGGATAAAATCGTGCTTCGAAAGGATGGCGTTCTCCAACTGGGGGATGGCCGTCCGGTCGTAACCAATGATTCCAGGAAAGAGGGGCTCCTGTCTCTGTATCCTTTCTATCAGGTTGTGGCGAAGCTCTTCCTTGACCGAGCGAATGCGATAGCCAGCCTTTCTCAGCTCTCCAACCGTCTTCGGTTTGCCCATGCGTTCTCTCTGGAGCTTAGCCCTTTATGGACGTGTGTTCTGCAAGCTTGATTCGGGGAGATTCCTCACCCAATTACGGGCACAAGGCCCTGCACTACAATTCTGTTTCACCGTATTGTAGGCCCCCGTCAGGCGCGCTACAGTACTGAGCCTTCTCATGCCCTCTCAAGCCTTCTTGTGCCTCCTTCTCCCCTCTCACTTTAGGTCAGATGTCTCCTTCCTCAAGCATCCGACCTACATCTGCCACCGCAAACTGATGTCGCCCTCACCCTCTAAATATAATACAATTTTTCCGTCCGTGTACTGAAAATTGGCCGGGCCGTTTCGGAAAGAGATCGCTTCGGGCTGAGGGATCGAAGAGAGCTCGAGCAGGTAGGGGCCTCGCCCTTTTACGTGACCATCCATCCCTCCGTCGCTCCGACGGAGGGCAATCGTAATCCTCCCCTCGGAGGTATAGACGGTCTGACCATCATAATCGAACAGGGTGGCTTCGATGTTGGCTATGTAGCTCAAGACTCCGTCGTGAATGCTGGCCAAACAGATTCTGGCGTCGGTCCGAAGGGAGCCGTATCCGGTGAGAGAGGCAGGTATTGATACCACCTCCTCACCCTCCTGGGCGAAGATCAGCTCCATCCGGTCGGCCCGCTCGATCTTCACCCCGTTGATTCCTTCGGAGGTTAAGGACGAGATGAGGGGGGCCCCATCGCTCGCCCTGGAGGGATAGAGGATGGTGAGGTACCGGGTCTCCTTCGCTTCCGCATCGGCAGCGATCAGTGAATGGATCTTCTCCTCCCCGTAGTGAAAGGAATGGATGTCCTGCCTCTCAAAGATTGCCACTTTCGTCGGGGCTGCGACGTGAGCTTGAAGGGAGACGCCGTTCCGGGTCCACACCCCGCCAGTCTCGGTGGGGGAAAAGGTTCCTTCACTCAGAAGGCCGTTGCCGTGAAGCAGCCACGTGTACTGGTGCTCCCGACGGGAGCGAACCTCATCGGTCACCACAAAGTATCGATGGCGGGGAAAGAGGACGGACCGTAAAAAGTCCACCCCCTGGTAGCGAGTCTTAACCTCACCGTAATCGAGAAAGTCTGTGGCAAAACAGTTTTGCAGGTGAGCGTCGGTTCCGCCGTGCCATCCGAGGAACCAGCAGGGGCTGGAGGGCCCTTTGCCGTCCACCAAAATGAGATTGTGGTTTTTGGCCCTGTTCACCTTGTGCCGTTGCTTCCATTTGATGTACCCGCTGTCGATGGCCAGCATCTGGCCGTAACCGTAGATGATGAAGCTCATCGGATCGGGTTGATCGTGGGCCCCGGCGTGATTACGAACTTTGCCGTGTTCGCCCAAAAGCAGCATATAGATTGCCTCCGGGGACCAGTCGCTTCTGAAGACGGCGGTTCCGGCCTCCGGCAGAAAGAGGGTCGGGTTCCAACCGGGCGGCTCGGCCTCGATACCATCGTCGAAGTTGCATATGGCATCGATCTTCATATACCCAGGACAGAAAGCTCCGTCCTCAGCCCGCAGCCAATCCCACTGATGGAGCGACGGGTCGGAAGAGAGGCCGGCGAAGAGGCCGCCGTAAAATGAGTCCAGGGCCGCATCGTCGAAGTTCGGCCGCTGCCCGTTGGGCAGACGGATCTTCACCCCCCAGTCGTGCAACGGCTGCAAAGGCTCGGTATTGAACAGGTTCTGGCCCGTAGCCCGATGGAGAGCCAACAGGTACGGAATGTATAGATCGGCGCTGTAGCGCAGGTAATTCGGCCCCTCGGCATATCCCCCATCGGAGGTGGTCTGGTAATCGATGGTCCTCATGACCCCTTCGATGGCCCTTCGGTGCCAGTTCCGGGGACTGCTCCCCCCCTCGGCCTGGCCGTAATCGGAAATGGTCAGGGCGCACAGGCCGAGCGCGGCGCAGCGCCGGATGCGCCAGTTGTTGGCCGTCTCTTTAAGAGACGAGTAGGTGTAAAGCCTGTGGCCTTCATCGTAAATCTTGGCTCGAACCCTCCGGTGTGAATCTGGAAAACCCTCCAGGTAAGGAGCGATCATATCGTACGCTTGGCAGTAATTGCGAGTAATCTCCATCTCGGTGTGGATGTCACCCCAGTTGCCTCCGTCCCGGCGGGAGACGATCGATTCGAGCACCTCTCTGGCCTTCTGGGCGTACGTTGTCTCCTCAGTCACAATGAAAGTGAAAGCCAGGGCCTTGGCATACTCGCTCTTTGTCCTCTCTGCTGGGGCTGCTGAAATGTCAGCGCTCAGAGCCGCATCCGCTCTCTCCTTGGCCCACCTCCACCACGAGGAGTAAGGCTCCCGTCCAATTCTGGACCGGATCGTCGGAATCTCCTCAGCCGTAATGAGGAGGACAGGGTGTCTTTCGGATGGAAGGGATGAAATCACCGGGCCGAGTTGTCGGCTCCCGGCGCACGACAGACAGAGCAACCACTGCGCCCAGAGGACCCCTCGGAAGAGAGTTCTTCTTCGGTCTCTCATTTTGAATACGACGAACCGGCGGTCTGTCCCCCAGACCCTTCGGGGAAGGGTGGACCTGAAGCCAACAGAAGGTCTAACGCCGCGGTCATCTCTCCGGCCAACCCTCGGAATTCTTCCTTGAACTCCTGCTTGACAGCAGATGCGGCCGGCACGTTCACTCGGAGAGGGTTGACGTAGCGGCCGTTCTTAATGAATCGATAATCCAGATGGGGCCCTGTGGCCAGGCCCGTTGCCCCCACATAACCGATCGCTTGCCCCTGCTTGACTCGCGCCCCTCTCCGAATGTTTCGGCCGTAGCGAGAAAGGTGGCCGTAGGTGGTATACAGGCCCCCACCGTGTTTGATCTTCACGCACCTCCCAAAACCGCCCTCCCAGCCGGCGAAGGAGACCACACCGTCGGCCGTGGCCACCACAGGGGTGCCTGCGGGGGCGGCGTAATCGACCCCTAAGTGCGGCCGGCGGATCTTTCGAACGGGATGCAGCCGGCCCCACGAGAAGCCGGAACTGATCCGCTTATAACCGTACTTGAAGGGCGACTTCAGAAAGGTCTTCCGCACCGATCGGCCCTCAGGGTCGTAATAATCGCTGTGACCTGTAGAATCCTGAAAGAAGATGGCCGTGTACCTCCTCCCTCCTCCGCCCACATACTCGGCCGCCAAGATCCGGCCGTATTCGAGCACCCTCTCGTCCCGGCGACACTCCTCAAAGAGCAACCGAAACCGGTCGCCGACCCTGGTGTCCACATAGAAGTCGATGTCCCAAGCGAAGATGTCCGCAAAGGCGAAGATGAGATCCGCCCCCAAACCGAGATCGACCATGGCTTCATACAGAGAGGAACGGATCTCGCCCTCAACGGCTCTGACCAGCCTGACACACTCCACCTCTTTGCGGTACCCGGTGAATCCATCGCCCTTCCTTTCTACAACGTAGATCTCCCGGTCGCCCCGTCTGTACTCGAAGCGCTGGATCGCGTCCAGAGAATCGCAGATCACCGTGCACACATCTCCGGGAAAGGATCGTTTCACATTGAAGATTTTGTTGAATTCGGTAACCAACTCGTGAATACTGCTGTTGTCAAGCCCGTGACCGAGGAGCAGATAGTAAATGGATTCCCCCTTCTTCAATGTATCACAAATCGTTGGATACACATACTCTCCCTCTTGACTGTTCGCAGTATCCCCAGGCACCATAGTCTCTTCAGATGCAAGGTCCCTCTTTGAGACTGTAACCTCTTCGGAAGTATACGTTTGAAAGCGAGGGGAGAGATACCGCCCCGCCAGGAAAATGGCAATACCCACAAACACAATGATGGGGAGAGAATTGGCAACCTTCCTTTTTGTCAACAGATCGATGGCTCCTTTCTCTGATTTTGAGGTTGCATGCACTGAGCACCGGTTTAACATCCACACTGAAGGATGGTGTTTCAAAGGTCAATTTAGGTGAAAATGAGAGTAAAATCAAGGGGCTTTTTTCACCAACTCCCGCTGATCGAGAGGGAATTTGGTGTCTGCTTTTCGCGTTGGACCGGAGGCCGCTATCTCAAGCAGTGGGGATTTGCTCCTTCGCCGTGCGTTCGAGCAAAATCCAAAGCAAGTAGACCGCTGGTTGAAGGGAGAAAGAGAGTCAAAAAAGAGAAGGCGGAGATCCATTCCCCTTTTGCTACGGCCTCAATTGCCTTACCTAACCTAAGGTATAGAGGCACGCACGATTACAGCGCCTACTTCTTCCACCTGTTTTCTTCTTGATTCTAGTCTGAAAATGTTGTTATATTTAACCAATTGATAGGTCATCAAAGTTGGTAACTCGCTTGCTGGGGATTCCGATTGGCAGAACAGTCACACTTGCAAGGAGGTGGGCGATGACAAGACCTTGGAAAGCTCTGAAGTGGTCACTCCTCTTGGGGGCTGTGGCCCTCACCCTATTCTGGTCTGGAACTTTTGTAGAAGCTCTTGTTAAGGAGTACGACGAGCCGTGGTTCCCTGAGGGAACCTACGACCCATCCATTCCAATCCCTGACAGCGTCTTCGGCTACCCTTTAGGCTCAAAGCCGGTGGGTTATGAGGAGACGGTCGGTTACTTTATGCGCCTGGCCGAGGTCAGTGAGCGCGTAAAGCTCGAGAAATATGGGGAGACTTACGAAGAGCGGTCCCTTTACTATGCCGTCATAAGTTCGGCCGAGAATATGGCCAGACTCGATGAGATCAAAACTTCCATAGCTCGGCTGGCCGACCCGCGTAAGCTGAACGGAGAGGGAGAGGCTTCCCTGCTGATCGAGCACACACCTGCGGTAGCCTGGATGGCTTACAGCATTCACGGTGACGAGCTTTCGAACACCGATGCAGCTCTGCAGCTTACCTACCAGCTTGCGGCCGGAACCGACTCTCTGACAGAAAAGCTCACCCGGGAGCTGGTGATCATCGTCGATCCGCTCCAGAATCCGGACGGCCGGGAACGCTTTCTGGCTCAGATGCTTCAGGTGGCAGGTGCATTCCCCAACCCTGACCCCCAGAGCTTAGCTCACACTGGATTCTGGCCCTGGGGGCGGGGAAACCACTATCTCTTTGACCTCAACCGGGACTGGTTTTTGCTCGTGCATCCCGAAACTCGTGGCAAGGTCGAGGCGATCTTAGAATGGAATCCTCAACTTTTTGTCGATTCGCACGAGATGGGCGCATTCAGCACCTATCTCTTCTCTCCACCGCGAGAGCCTTTCAACCCCAACATGACCGAGACACTTAAGCGGTGGTGGAAGGTTTTCGCCCGCGATCAGGCCCGGGCTTTCGACCGCTATGGTTGGAGCTACTATACCCGCGAGTGGAACGAGGAGTGGTATCCTGGGTACGGAAGTTCCTGGTCCCTTTATACCGGCGCCGTCGGGATTCTGTATGAGCAGGCCGGTGTAGACGGATCGCTGGTCAAACAACAGGATGGGTCGATCCTCACCTACCGGGAGTCGGTGCATCACCATTTCGTCAGCTCAATGGCCAACCTGACCACAGCGGCCAACCACCGCCAGCAGTTGCTTAGAGACTTCTATCAGGAGAAGAAGAAGGCCATAGAAGATCGAACCGACCCTAAAACCTTCCTCTTCGGGCCAGGGGAAAAGGAGCGGACCAGTCGCTTCATTGAGACGTTACTTCTTCAACATATTGAAGTCCAAGTCGCTACTCAGGAGTTTATGGCCAGAGATGTGCATGACATCTGGGGCCGAGCCCTATCAGAAAAGAGACTCCCGCGGGGGACCTACATCGTTTCTCCCAACCAGCCGATGCGACCTCTCATCCAGGCCATACTCGACTTCGACCTGAGAGTGTCCGACTCCTTCTTGATCCAAGAGCGACGCGAACTGGAAAAGAGGAAACGGACTCGTTTCTACGAGGTCACGGCCTGGTCTGTACCCATGGGTTACAACGTCGATGCTTACTGGACCGCAAAACCGGTGAAGGCATCCACGGAGCCGGTGACCCAAATCGAAACACCTTCGGGGCAAGTGATCAACCCAGATCCCGGGTACGGATACGTATTCGATGGTTCCTCTGATGCCGCCGTGCGTGCCCTGGTTATGTTCCTCGAGGAGGGCTACAAGATTCGAGTGGCTGAGAAAGCCTTTAAGGTCGAAGGGGTTACCTTTTCGAGGGGAAGCGTTCTTTTGAGAAACCAGGGAAATCCCGAGAGTCTGGGCGATTCTGTGGGCAAAGTGGTTGCAGCCACAGGTATCACCGTGTACGGTGTTAACACCGCCCTGGCCGATGAGGGGCCTGATCTGGGCGGTGGGTATTTCAGGCTTCTCGAGCCACCGCGAATAGGGATCTTCGCCGGGGCGTCCATCGATTTTACCAGCTACGGCGCACTGTGGCACCTTCTGGACCGGAGGTACCAAATCCGGAGTTCGTCCCTGGACATCAATCGGATCGGTAGATTGAACCTGGACAAGTACAATGTGTTGGTGCTGCCTCAGGTGTGGGGAGGCCCAAAAGGATATGAACGGATCATAGGCAAGAGTGGAATAGCCAAACTTAGGACCTGGATTGAGCAGGGCGGGACACTTGTGGCCATTGGCACCGGGGCAGCTTTTGCGGCCGACACTTCGGTTGCTCTCAGCCGGGTCAGGCTCCGCCGGCAGGTGCTTGATAGAATAGATGAATACGAGGAGGCGGTGGCCCACGAGCTGGCCGCGACCAGGCCGGCTGTAGACAGCCGGGCCGTGTGGGAAGCAGGGCAAAAGCCCCCAACCACAGAGGAGAAAGGCGTGGGAGAGAAGAGAAAACCCCGGCTCAAAGAACTCACCCGGGAAGACGAAAGGCTTCGGCTCTTCATGCCCCGGGGTGCCATCCTTCGGGCAGACCTCGATGAGGAGCACTGGCTCACCGCAGGATTGGACGGAAAAGTTCCCGTCATCCTCTACACCTCCTATGCCCTGATGTCGAAAGCCCCGGTGCAGACACCGGCCCGTCTGGCATCGGCCGACAGCCTTCGTCTGAGCGGTCTGCTTTGGCCGGAGGCCCGCAGCCGGTGGACCAGAACCGCCTATCTGACGCGCGAAAGTAAAGGCAAAGGACAGATCATTCTATTTGCTGGCGATCCCAACTTCAGGGGCTACTTTGTTGGCTCGGCCCGACTTCTGGCCAACGCCCTTCTCTTAGGGCCGGGCCTCGGGGCGAGGCGACCTGCTCCCTGGTAAATCGGCTTAGTTCTTCGGATCGGAGGTTGTCATGGATAACTTCTTCAAATTTGTCGGCATAGTCGTGGTTGCTGTGATAGTGATCATAGGGTTTTTGTTCCTTTTTGCTCTGGCAGTACCTTTGATAGCTATCTCAGCCTCTATCTTATTCTTCTTGCTAAAGATTGGACTTGTTCTATTTATCGGGTTCCTGATCGTTTATGGTTTTTATAAGTTGGTTACGAGATAGGCTCCTTGTTCTTTGCTTCATTCTGAAATTCTTTTAGGCTGCGCCAATGGAGGCTGAGGGATTTATTCCCTTTGCCACCGAGTGGTGGCATTTTGATGATCCGTTCCGTCTACTCTCAACTCCAACAAGGAACGAGGGTCCGCTGTTCCGATGCCGACATTGCGGTTCTGTTTCACAGTCAGTAGGTTTGCGGTGTCAGATTGGACCAACAATGGGTCCCCACCGTCAGCCCTAACGACAAGTCCATTATCACCTGTCCCCGCACCTGTGTTATGGATGCCGGCGATCCAATCCCGATTGATTGCCTCGATGACATGAAAGAGATATCGGCGGGTTAATTGTGGACTATAACAACCCCCCGTCATTTGAGCAATAACATCCGTCTGGTGCCGGAATAGTCACCAGCCCTCAGACGATAAAAATAAATTCCGCTGGCCACCTCAACACCGTTGTCGTCTCGACCGTCCCAGGTCACTGTATAATAGCCAGCTCCCGTGGTTTCATCCACCAAGGTCCGCACCTCCTGCCCAAGAAGGTTGTAGACCTTTAAGGTGATATGAGGGGAAGACTGTTCACTGTTTACTGAATACTGATTACTGGTTGCAGGGGACTGATCACTGATCACTGAATACTGAATACTGGTTGTTGGATTAAACGGATTGGGATAGTTCTGAGAAAGAAAATACTCTCCAGGAATTACGGAAGGCGGACCAGTCCGAACGCTGAGGACAATTTGCATCATATCCCCATCCCCATTCCATACTGCTTGATTCATATCTGTGACAGTAGCCTGCTCTTCATTGATGTAAAAAGTCAACGTATCACCCACCTCTGCCCCCTCATCAACCTCCGGGGTGGTCTCATCATCCCCATAGACCGGCA
>JBHIER010000035.1:0-13105 GCA_046760705.1 bacterium | reverse complement strand
GGCGTTAAGGTTGAGTAAACGTCCGAAATTTAAGACCGATGATGAGGTTATTTCTCTTATAAATGATATTCTGAGAGCGACATTGATCAAAAGAAGTCGCAAGAAGATTTTCAAGGCAAGGCGGTTGCCCAAGAGGGTCATCGACCCTGCTTGCGGTTCCGGTGGCTTTTGCGGCGGGATATTAGGCTATCTGGAGGATAGAATTGATAAATCCCAATTTTTAGAAACGAATCTTTTCGCCTGTCATGTTGACCAGTTTGCCGTCTCAACGGCAAAGACTTTCATCGATCTTCTTCTGCCTGGAAGACAGGAAGTGTTCAACATCTTTCACCATAACGGGCTTTGCAGTGATAGAGTGCACAGTTGGGAAAAAGACGACTTAGGAGATGTCATTGCAGAAGAAAGTTTTGATTTAATTATTAGCAACCCTCCGGGCGGAGCTGACTACAACCTGGGTTACGATGATGAGTTAAGAAGCAATTTCCCCCTGGAGAAGCACAAAAAGGGGAACTTACAAAACGCCCCATTGTTTATTCAACGGGCAATACAACTGGCCAGAGACGGTGGCAAAATTTGCCTGATTGTGCCTGATGGAACATTAGCGAATGTACAGCTTCAGTATCTTCACAAGCATATCTTTGACACCTGCAGAGTTAAGGCTGTGGTCTCTCTGCCTCGGGGGATCTTTCCAAATGTTCCTTCTAAAATGAGCATCCTTTATATGATTAAGGACAAAAAACCTGAAGTTAAAGAGCCCATCTTTATGGCTGAGGTTAAGACTGGCACAGAGTCTGAAACTGGCGAAGAGTACAACCTCGAAAGTGAGCTGGAGGAGATTTTGAGGGAGTTTAGGATGTTCCACAAAAATTGAAAAGCTTGGGAGGTTCCTTTCCATGAATGCAATCATCGTAGTCTCCTTGACAGGGGCCGTTCTTATCCTTTTAATAGGACTGTGGTTCTTAATAAGGCGACAGGACCGACACTGGCAGGAGTTCCGGGAGCGGCAGGAGAATGATAAGAGCATGCAGGTAATCACCGAGTGGCTGAAGGATATGCGGGGCAGTCTGGATAAAAACCGGGTGACGCTCGTTGAGCAGTTGGACCGGACGAACAAAGCTATTGGCGACCGCTTAGACAACGCTGCCAGAGTAATCAGCGTAGTGAGCAAGGAGTTGGGGCAGGTTCGGGAGATCGGTCGAACCATGAAGGATTTTCAGGACTTTCTGCGCTCACCGAAGCTGAGGGGCAATATCGGTGAACAGGTGCTGAGGGATCTTCTGGAACAGATTTTGCCCAAGGAGAATTTCCGTCTCCAGCACCGGTTCAAGGCCGGGGAAGTGGTGGATGCGGCCATCATCACCGATAAAGGGCTCATCCCTATCGATGCCAAATTCCCCATGGAAAACTTCAGGCGAATCGTACAAGCTGAATCTGAGGCCGAGAAGGAGCGAATGACGAAGGATTTCGTCAGGGATGTGAAGAAACATATCGATAGCATCAGCCGGAAATATATCTTGCCCCAGGAGGGTACAGTGGACTTCGCCATCATGTACGTTCCGGCTGAAGCGATCTACTATGAGATTGTGATGCACGACGCCAATCTCAACACGTACGCTCATAACAAAAAGGTTCTTTTGGTCTCGCCCAACAGTTTTTACTACTTTCTCCGGGTCATTATGCTGGGCCTTGAAGGGAGGCGGATCGAGGAGATGAGCCAGCGGATCCTCGAAGCCCTGAGCACTATTCGCAACGATTCTGTCAAATTTCGTGAGAACCTGGGTGTCCTCAACACCCATCTCACCCACGCCAAGAATGCCATGGATCGGGTTTGCACAGATTACGAGCGGTTATTCACTAAGATTGAGGACACCGGTCGACTGAAGGCCGCCTCGCGACCGAAACTGGAGGAGAGCCAGAGGGTTCTTTTGTCGGAGAAATCCCAGGAAGAGCAATAGAGACAAGCTTCGGGCCAAATTCGGCTGTGAGAGGCTGGAAAAGGCCTTTTGCAAGAGGGAGGAGATAGAGAGAGAATTGAATGAGGCCAGGGTTTTGAGAGCCGCTGGGGCGAAAGTGAAGGAGATTTTTCAGAATCTTCTGGGGGCGTCGGATGTGATCTTGGAAGAGATCATTACCAAGGGGAAAGCCAGCAAATATTTCAGTGATTTCACTGGAGGCAGGTACACCTCGGTTGAGCTTTTCGGATTTTCTCTCCGAGCAAGGGATATTTCGGGAAGGGAGTGGGAATTTGCCGCCCTGAGCGCGGGGTCAAAGGATCAGCTTCTTTTGGCTCTGAGGCTTGCTCTGGCCGAAAAACTGCTGCGAGCGAAGGGCTTTCTCATCTTCGATGACGCTCTTGTCACCTCAGACCGGGAGAGGCTGAGGTGAAAATTGTAGATTTATAGATGTGGGGAATTCTCCTTGACAGGTGGCAAAAAATCGTTTATACTATTCGGTACGCGCTCAAAGGACGCGGAGCTAAAGATTTCTTCTAAATTTGATTTACTGTATCTGAAAGGAGCTGTCAAAACTGGTTTGAAATATCGGTCAGTTTTCAGAACCCGTAAGTTATCATTGCTCCATAAGTGGCGAAAGGGGAAAGGCCGAGAGTAGGAAACATGGTACAAACACAAGCGAAATCGATCCTGGATGATCTTAACCCCCCTCAGCGGGAGGCGGTGGAGCAGATTGAAGGGCCCTTACTTGTCTTGGCCGGAGCTGGTAGCGGCAAGACCAGGGTGCTGATCCACCGGATCGCCTATTTGATCGGTGAGAAGGGGGTCCGCCCGTGGAACATTCTGGCTGTGACCTTCACCAACAAGGCGGCCGGCGAGATGCGAGAACGAGTGAACAGGCTGGTCGGCTTCGGATCCAGGGAGCTCTGGCTGGGCACCTTCCATTCTATGTGCGCCCGCATCCTGAGGCGGGAAGCCAAGCAGCTCGGCTACGGCTCCAATTTCGCCATTTACGACCCTGAAGACCAACTGTCGGTGATCACCAAGGTGATGAAGGACCTGGAGATTACGGAGCGGCAAACGCCGCCCAAAGTGGTGAGGGCCCGCATCGACGGAGCCAAGAACGAACTGATCGGCTCGGATGAGTATGTTCATTACGCCAGCGGGCATTTCGAGGAGAAGGTGACCACCATCTACCGGGAGTACCAGCGCCGTTTGAGGGAGAACAACGCCTTCGATTTTGGGGATTTGATTATGCAAACGGTCGGGCTCTTCGAAGCCCATCCCGATGTCCTGGCCCGGTATCAGAAGCAATTTGGGTACATCCTGGTAGATGAATTCCAGGATACGAACCACGCCCAGTATGTTCTGGTGAACCGGTTGGCCTCAACCCATCGGAATCTGTGTGCCGTGGGCGACGACGATCAGTCGATTTACGGCTGGCGAGGTGCGGACATTACCAACATTCTCCATTTCGAAAAGGACTATCCCGAGGCCAAAATCATCCGTCTGGAGCAGAATTACCGCTCGACCAAAACCATCCTGGCTGCGGCTGGCTCTGTTATTGCCTATAACCGAAGCCGGAAAGGGAAAGAGTTGTGGACGAAGAACGCTCTGGGAGATAGGATCGTCCTCATGGAGGGGCGCAACGAGCAGGAGGAGGCTCAACTCGTTGTCGACAGAATCAAGGATGAGCTCCTCTCAAATGGGAGAAACCTGAAGGAGTTTGTGATCCTCTACCGGACCAACGTTCAGTCCAGAGCCCTTGAAGACCAGCTCAGAGGTTCGGGGATTCCCTACACCATCGTGGGGGGCCTCAAATTTTATGAGCGCAGGGAAGTGAAGGATGTGTTGGCCTATTTGAAGGTGTTGATCAATCCCAGGGATTCGCTCAGTCTGAAGCGCATCATCAATGTGCCCAGGCGGGGGATCGGGCAGACTACCGTTGCAAAGTTGGAGGAGTTCGCAGCCGAGAGGGGTCTGGCCTTGTACCAATCCTTTGAGCATCTGGCTGAGATCGAGGGCATATCGCCGCGGACCAAAGAGGCTCTCCAGGAGTTTTGGCAGCTCGTAAAGAGGTATTCTTTGAGGCGAGAGCAGGAGCCTGCGGACCTGCTGGCTCAGGGTCTGATCGAAGAGACCGGCTATCTGGAGGCTCTTCAGGCCGAAGGGACCATCGATTCTGAAAACAGGGCGGAGAACGTCCGGGAACTGTTCTCCGCCATCTCCGACTACATCTGCCGGGCCCAGGAAGCCACGTTGGAATCTTTTCTGGCCGAAGTCTCCCTGGTGACAGAGATCGATGAGTGGGACGAGCGGGCCCAAGCGGTGACCCTCATGACCCTGCACTGCGCCAAAGGATTGGAGTTTCCCGTTGTCTTCATCACCGGCTTGGAAGAGGGGCTGTTCCCGTTGGCCCGAGCCATCGATCAACCTCACGAACTGGAGGAGGAGCGGAGGCTCTTCTACGTGGGCCTGACCCGAGCCAAAGAGAAACTCTACATCTCCTTGGCCTGTCGAAGGCGTCGCTACAGCGGGGATCTCGGCACCGTTCGCTCCCGCTTCTTAGAGGAGATTGCTCAGGAGTTCTTCGAGAGATCCCCTTCGGAAGGGATCGGAGATATCCTCTATCCCCCCCAGGAAGGGCTCGAACCTGACTCCTCCTTCAGTGTCGAGGAGAGCGCTGGCCCCATTCCCGCTTTTGAGGTAGGACAGTGGGTGGTCCATCCCAGTTTCGGGCGGGGCCGCATTTTGGATAAAGATGGCCGGGGTGCGAACCTGAAGGTGACCGTTCTCTTCGACCGTAATGTGAAGAAGAAGATCATGGTTAAATATGCCAAGCTCGAAGGAGCGTAGGAATTGTTCTATGGCCGTTGCCAAGAGAGACGTAGAAAAGGTGGCCAAGCTGGCCCGGCTGCAGTTTTCGGAGGAGGAGAAGGAGAAACTGGTGGCTCAATTGAACCGAATCTTGAAGTATATGGAGAAGCTGAACGAACTGGACACGACGGACGTTGAGCCCACAACGCATGTGGTTCCTCTCAAGAACGTCTTTCGCCAGGACGTTGTCAAGCCTTCTCTGCCCCGAGAGAAGGCTTTGGCCAATGCTCCGGCCAAAGAGGACGGTTTTTTTAAAGTGCCGAAGGTGATCGACTGAGTCGGTCGATGTTTGATTTGGGGTGATCCGTTTCTATGGAGAAGATGAAAATAGGCTACTTGGGTTTCGGTTCCTACCTCCCCTCTCGGGTTCTCACCAATCGAGATCTTGAGAGAATAGTGGATACGAGCGACGAGTGGATTCAGCAGAGGACGGGGATTAAGACGCGCAGGATCATGGACACCGGCGAATCCGTTCTCGAAATGGCCGTTCAGGCTTCTCGGAAGGCCCTCTCCGATGCAGGGCTTTCGCCGAACGACATCGGGGATATTCGCATCGGGGTCAACACATGGATGAGGTTCCCCAGCCTGGCCACACAGGTCCAGACAGCCCTGGGCATAAAACAATCATCGGCCTCGGACGTCTCGGCAGGTTGCGCCGGTTTTATTTACGCGGTGGAGGATGCGTTCAACAAGATTGTAGTTGAGAAACTGAGATACGGCAGGGATCTGTTGTCCCTGGTGATCGGGGTCGACGGCCTCTCTCTGGTGACCGATTGGACCGATAGAAAGACTTGCGTCTTGCTCGGCGATGGGGCTGGTGCGGTGGTATTAGGGAAAACGGAACAGAACAAGATCCTGGCGATTTATACCGAGGCGGAAGGGAGGTACGGTGATTTGCTTTACTCCGATACCATTTTGGAGAGTCAACTGCTGAGCCACAAACAGCTGGCCTTTTCACATGAGCAGAAGGGGAAGCGGTCCTACCTTCACATGGATGGAAAAAAAGTTTTCGCCGTGGCCGTTCGAACCATGACCAGCACTGTCAAAAAGGTTCTCGAAAAGTATAATGCAAACGAGTGTAAAGAACCGGTCGATCTCTCAGACATAGGCTTTGTGTACCCACACCAGGCCAACTTACGGATCATCAAAGCGATTGCCGCAGCCCTCGGAATTTCATTGGAGAACGTGTACACCAATGGGATCAGAAATTATGGGAATACGTCCGCTGCCTCGATTCCTATCGGATACGATGAGACTCGAGAGAGGGTCAAGGGGAAATTGGTGGTGGATGTTGCCTTTGGGTCCGGGTTCGCCTCCGGAGCGATCCTGAGAAAAGCATAGATCGAAATGTGCTCCTCTGAATGGGAGTTGCCCTATCCACAGAAATTTATGATGTAACTATTCAGCTTACCTCTTTGGAGAACTCCATGACATCTGTCATTCCGGTTCCGACGATAGGAGGATACCGGAATCTCCTGACTGAATGGGGAGATTCCTCCATTGTGCTCTGCTTCAGCCGGAATGACAGGGCATAGCTGGATAGTTATTTTATAATTTAGTTAAGGTTAAAAGAAAACGACGATGGAGTCAAAAGATATAAAAGGCTTACTCACCCAACGTTTCGGACATACCGATTTCCTTCCGGGGCAGGAGGAGGTGATCACAAAGATTCTGGGCGGCAGGGATGTGTTGGCCATCATGCCCACCGGCGGGGGCAAATCTCTGTGCTTTCAGCTTTCGTCGCTTCTTTTTGAGGGCATTACGCTGGTCGTCTCTCCACTGGTGGCTTTGATGAAGGATCAAGTCGATGCCTTGATAGAAAACGAATGGGTAGAGGCAACTCATATCAGTTCGCTTTTGAATTTCGGAGAGCAAAAGAGAAGAATCGAGGGACTGGTTGAGGGGCGATATAAGCTGGTTTACATCGCTCCGGAGCGGTTTCGCAGCCAATCCTTTCTCGATGGTTTGGCCAAGGCCAAGATTTCGCTCTTTGTGATCGACGAGGCCCATTGCATCTCCCAGTGGGGCCACGATTTTCGGCCCGACTATCTCTGTTTACGCGATTCGATTCCCAAACTCGGTCATCCGCGAGTTCTGGCCCTGACGGCCACGGCTATCTCAGAGGTTCAAGAGGATATTCTCAGACAATTGAATATCGAAAAGGCTGACAGAGTCATTACTGGTTTTGACCGGCCAAATCTTTCTTTTGAGGTGTTTTACACTCCGGATGAGCGATCGAAGCTGAAGCGATTGAAAAAGTTAATGGATCAACTGCCCGGGGCGGGCATAATCTACGTAGGAACCAGAAGAGAGAGCGAGGAAGTGGTTGAGTTCCTGCGAGATTTTTTGAGCATCGATGGACATTTCTATCACGCGGGGTTAGAAGCCGAAGACAGGAATCGGGTTCAAGACTCTTTTATGAGGGGTGAAATAAGAGTGGTGGTAGCCACTGTGGCCTTCGGCCTGGGGATCGATAAGGCCAATATTCGCTGGGTGATTCATTACGACATCCCTGATAGCCTGGAAGCATACTATCAGGAGGCAGGTCGGGCCGGACGTGACGGCCAAAGGTCGCGGTGCCTGCTTTTCTATTCTCCTCAGGATCGGGCCTTGCGGGAATGGGCCATCGAGAATAGCTGTCTCTTACCGGAGGAGATTATTAGGGTCTATGAGACCCTTCAGAGCTTTACGGAGGGAAAGAGAGTCCGGGTTTTGCCTGAAATCGTCGAGGCGAAAACTGGTTTCAGCGACACCAAGGTGCGGGTGGCCATCAGGGAGTTGGAGAGAATAGAGGCACTGAAGAGGTTGCCCGATATCCTCCGGGAGATGTCTATTGAATTGTCCGACCCAAACCTGAAAGGCCAACAGCTCCCCATCGACCTAAAATATCTCTGGCGGCGAAAAAACAGCAAATATCGCAAGCTGAATCGGATGATAAATTATGCCGAAAGCAATAGCTGCCGCCGGAGGTTCATTCTCAATTATTTTGGCGAGAGGTTGATCTCGCTGCCGGAATTTTGCTGCGATAACTGCCACCCTGAAAAAGGACCCCAAGCCACTCCAGAAAAGCGGGCTGTCTCAGATGGCGACGTGCTTGTCCATCTAATATTGAATTCGATCGCCGCCGTGAGACCACGGGTTGGTAAAGGGAAAATCATTCAAATATTAAAGGGCTCCAAGGCCAAAGAAATACTTCAATTTCATTACCACCGCTCGAAGTTTTACAATGCACTGCCCAATTTCACCACGGAACAGTTGATGCAGGTTCTGAACCAACTCATAGAAAAACGTCTTTTGAAGGTGATTGGGGGTGAATACCCTGTCTTAATGTTGACACCCCTCGGTATGAAAACGTTAAAAGAGAAGTTACCAGTGGATGTGGATTTGAGTAGATTGATTGTCGAAAAATTTCGAAATCGTGAAAGAGAGGCCAAAAGAAAAGCTTATTCGGAAGAAACAGTTGAGTCCACGTACAAGCTTTTCAGACAAGGCCTATCTCCGGGGGAAGTTGCCAGAGAACGCGGACTGGCTCTCTCGACCGTTAACGGACACATCGTCACTCTGATTGGCCAAGGGCGCATAATATTAGACGAAGTGTTGGATCCTGATGTGCAGAGTAGGATTCGTTCCGTTGCCGAAAGGGTCGGGATAGAGAGACTTAAACCGATAAAAGACCGGTTACCAAGAAAAATTACGTACGATCAAATCCGTTTTGTTTGCGAAGATATTAAAAGAGCGGCCAGTGAGAGAACCGAACCTGAATTTGCTGACAGATCTGATGAGACAGAAAAGATTAGGAAAGTTAAGCCCCTTCCTCGAGTGCGGAGAATTGAACCTACAAGAGCTGCTCCAGTTGAAGACATTGAGGCGGAGATAGAAAGCTTTTTAGCCTCCGCGCGGCCTAAACCGCTCAAAGGGCTTTTCGATCAGGGGTATGCTCTGGATTTTAACAGCCGATTTGTCGGGTCTGAGTGGAAACGGACGGAGATGGGTGATTTAGTCCATCGGTTCAAATACGAGCTCAAACGAGAGGTGGTCGGTGCACTGGTGGAAAAGGTGACAGAATTTTTGCGGAGGCACCGAGACTTTTTGAAGGTCGATTACATTGTTCCAGTTCCTCCTTCGATCAAAGATAGACCCTATGACCCTGTTTTACTCCTGACCGAAGAATTGAATAATAAAACAAAAATCCCTGCCGGGTTTGATATTCTAAAAAAAGTCAGAACGACCTTTCCGCAGAAGGATTTTGAGAACGAGGTTTTGAAAAGGAAGAACGTAGCCGGTGCTTTCCGGATCGAAAAAAAGAATTTGGTGAGGGACAAGAAGATCCTGATCTTCGACGATCTCTATGATTCGGGGGCGACTGTAAACGAATGCACAAAAGAGTTAAAAGGAGCTGGTGCAAATAAGGTCTACGTATTAACTTTGACCAAGACTATCCATAGTGTTTAAGAGGAATCTGTGAATGCAAGGGGCCAAATACGTCGTGGCTTTACATGAGGCTGCCGGAGTGGGGCCAAAAACCTTTCGGCTCCTGATGGAGCGGTTTGGTTCACCTCAGGCGGTGTTCGATGCTTCCGTAGATGAGCTCACTCAGTTGCCCAGAATCGGCGCATCGAAAGCCTCAGAGATCTTGCGAGCTGCCGATCGGCTGGAGGAGATTGAGCAGCATCTACTCTTTTTGACCGACAGCGGGGTCGATGTTTTGACCCTTCTTGATGGGGGCTACCCAAAAAGGCTGAGGCAGATTGATGATGCACCTCCGCTCTTATATATTAAAGGCCATTTAAAGGAAGAGGACGATCTCTCTGTGTCCGTCGTCGGATCGCATCAGGCAACGTTCGAAGGCGTGCAAGTAGCGACGAAATTGGGTCAAGCTTTAGCCGAGAGAGGAGTGACGGTCGTAAGTGGGTTGGCCCTGGGTATTGACACGGCCAGCCACCGGGGAGCTTTGCAAGGCGCTGGGAGGACGATGGCTGTGTTGGGGAGCGGATTGAACTTTATCCATCCCAAACAAAACTTAGAATTGGCTGAGGAGATCTCTTTAAATGGGGCTCTCATTTCCGAATATCCGATGAATGCGCCGGTGAATGTCGGTCGGTTGATGGCCCGTAACCGCGTGGTGACAGGCTTGTCGGGGGCAGTGATCGTCGTTGAAGCCACTTTGAACAGCAGCGGGACGATGGATGCGGCAGTCAAAGCCAAAAGTCAGGGGAGGCCAGTTTATGCGGTGCGATGGCAGGATTGCGCAGAGAAAGTAGAAAGTTCGGCGAAATTGATCGCAAATGGGGGGATTCCGATTAAGGATGAAAGGGACATTGACACTATTGTGAAAGCCCTATAAGCGTCATATTCCAAATCTTATCTCACGTCAAATTCAACACTGCTGAGCAAATGGACATTTCCCTCGGGGACCACCGTCAGGACAAAATGGCCAGGCTTTATCTGCCATAAGAAGCTATGGTCTTGGTAGGTGGTCCGGATCGGGTTCTTGTCTAAAAACCATTTTACCCTTTGCTCTCGGGCTGAACAATTGAGCCTGAAATTAATGGACTGAAATTCAGGAGCAAGGTTGGATAGTCGATAATACACTGCTCCGTTTTTGGGATTCGTAATCTGAAATTCGTGTTCTCTATGATAATCTGCCCTCTGTGTGTCTATTCCGAGCTCGTCTGCCCAAATCCGATACTTAGCCGGAACCACTGTGGCGATCTCTTTTCCTCTCTGAATATGCATGTCACAATTGCCAGTCTCGTATGCGGCTAAATCCCTTTCAGGAATCAACTCTTCGATACTGGCCGAGCAATGTGCCTTGGGCTTTTTCCCAGAGAGCGGACAGATGGGTACTTTCACAAGCCCATCGGGCCGGGAGAACTTCTCAGGCCATCTCTTATCATTATATAGCATAAGCATGATATTGGCGAATATGGGGTCGGCACCCGAGACTCCCGAAACCTTCAGCATGGGTGTATGATCAAAATTTCCTACCCAGATGCCCAAGGGATAGTCTCTGGTGAAACCGACTGTCCAATTATCACAGAAGCGGAAAGAAGTGCCTGTTTTGACGCAGCAGGGAAAGGGAAGATTCAGGATGGAATTGAATCCAAATTCAGCCGTGCGAGCAAATGCGTCGCTGAGAATATCTGCAATCAAATAATTGAATTGAGGTTTTGAAATAGTCCTCCCTTCTGTGGACTGGACCACTTTATCCAGTGAGGCGAAGCCATACTCCCTCAATCGATTGAGAAATCGATCGATACCGATCTTGGCCAGAGTTCTCACAGCCGGCACATTGAGGGAGTTGCCCAGAGCCTCTCGCAATCTCATCGGCCCATGAAAGTCCTCCGAATAATTCTTCGGGCTGTAGATTCCGGGAGGCATGCTATAGTGAGTGGGAATGTCGGAAATCACTGTGGCCGGGTTAAATCCCTCTTCCATGGCCAACAAATATAGAAAGGGCTTTAATGCTGAACCCGGCTGTCGGAGCGCCCTTACACCGTCGCATTGACCATCATTGTCCGTGTTGAAATAATCTGCAGAGCCAACGTAAGCCAAAACTTCTCCGGTATAGTTATCGAGAAGAATAGCGGCCGCGTTCGTGACATGAAAGGATTTCAGCCGAGAGAGAATTTCGTCGATCTGTTCTGCAAGCATTTTTTGTAATTCCAAATCAATAGTTGTTTTCACGGATTGTGCCTCATTGGAGAGAATATCCATTAAGTGAAAGACGAAATGGGGGGCCAGGAAGGATGAACTTTGCGGTTTGAGCAAAACATCCTCCTTTAAGACTCCCTCAACCCGATCTTTCGGGATCGATCCTTGTTCAACCATCCTCTCTAATACAATCCTTTGACGTTTTTTTATCTCTTTCAAATTATGATAAGGATTGAATATGTTTGGAGAATTGGGTATGGATGCCAGAAATGTCGACTGGGCCAGGGTCAAATCTGATGAGGGTGTACCAAAGTAAGTCCTGGCTGCACTTTCAATTCCATAAAGATTGCCTCCCATGGGAAGTCGATTGATATATTCTTCAAGAATGGATTTCTTATCCATTCCTGCTTCCATCCTGTATGCAAAGTAGGATTCTTTTACTTTTTTTTTACAAAGGTTCTTTCCCCGGGTTGTATCAGTCTTGCCAATTGAAGGGTAATTGTGGAAGCGCCCGAAACAATCTTCTTTGATTTCAGGTTTTCATACATAGCCCTGAGCACAGCTTTGTAATCGACACCGCCATGTCGGTAAAAGTTTTTATCCTCTGTGGCGATAATGGCATTCAAGAAATAGGGCGAGACATTCTCAAGGTTCACATGAACAGATCTTGTAGAATTTCTTGAAAGTACTTCCTGAAGAAGATCTCCATGCCTGTCGTAAAATTTAACGGAATGGAAACGTTCCCGTTCTATGTCCTTCTTCTTGACAGGAAAGAGGTAAGGTGTGGAACGAAAGCCAAGGGCAAAGATGAGAATACAGAAGAAAATGGAGAGCAGAGATTTTATAAACTTTGGGTGTCTCATATTCGTATCATTTGACTGTTTTATCGTTCATTCCATTGAGCTGCCATTCCGGTCGGAGCTGTGCCGGGCTTAACCCAGTATGCCGGAGTCTCCGTCTTCGCTGCCTGTCATTCCTGGCTTGTCCAGGAATCTCCGTCTGATACCTCCAAGTCAGGAGATTCCTGTATTCACAGGAATGACATCCGGAGACGCCTGTCCCGCATCCCCGATCAGAGTCGAGGACAAGCTTGATGCGGCGCAGGAATAACATGCATTACTGATTCGTAGATTGAAGTATAACATCATATAAGTCTTTCCACTCAGGGTTCAACTCGTTAATCACATTTTCCTTATATTCTCGCCTCAACTTTTTCATCTTTTTTTCTTGAGTAATGGCGCTCGTTACGTCACTTGTCTCTTGGAACCAGACTAACTTATGACAATTATACTTCTTAGTGAAGCCCCCTATCGAACCGTTCTTATGTTCATATACTCTCCTAATCAAATCATTAGTAATGCCCATGTAGAGGACATTGTTGTATTTATTTGTCATCATATAGACATAGTATTTCTTCATATTTTTCATCCAAGAATTATAATTCTGCAGTCATGACATTTATTGATGTCATTCCGGTTTTTATACCGGAATCTCCTTTGTTGAGAGGAAGGACTCCCCTCAAATTCGGGAGATCCCTGCATTCGCAGGGATGACAGGCACCGAGGAGACACCTGCATTCGCAGGGATGACACATCCTCTTGTCATTACGGTGGAACTTGTGC